>JADIMJ010000063.1 GCA_017694835.1 Candidatus Cryptobacteroides gallistercoris | reverse complement strand
GGTTTCAGCAAAAGAGGAATCTGTATCCGAATGATGCTGAATCCTCTTGAGCGGCATCCCTGTGAATGAGTATTCTGTGGCTTCTGTATCCCATCCTCCGATATGATTCATGGCGCGTGTCTGGACTGTCCTGCCCTTGTCGTCGTAGTAGAAGGCGGAATACATAGGCTGGGGAGAGTCCGTTCCCCTGTCCTGTTCATCGCCGAGAGTCCGGACGGCTGATCCTGTAAGTCTGCCCGAACCGTATCTGTCGAATCTGTCGGTGGCGGTGTAGACCTGTCTGCTCCATTCACGGGCTTTCAGGCTGTCCTGTATGGTCTCGGGAAGAATTGAGATGAAATGGTATGAGTCATAGTAAGTGATGCGGTGGATTATTGCATCCTGAGGCAGAGGAATCGAGAGTTCATAGCCTCCGGTGTCCCCTGTCCCCGTGTATGTGGCGGAAAAAATGCTGTCGGATATGTCTTCCGGATATGGAAGAGAGGCTTCTCCGGATACGGCAGGCCTTCCGAGCCCGTCATAGAAGCAGAATGACCATACTCCTCTTTCTGACTGGTTGCCGTCGCGGCTGAGGACCATCCTGTGTGTGGAGTCGTACAGCATCTCTACAGGTTCTGCTCCAGGCAGTTTTTTCCATACGCAGTCACCATGCCCGTTGTATCTGTAGGAATATGCAAGAGCCTTCATGTCCGGGTCATTTTCTGAAGCGGATGTTCTTCTTGTGAGTGCATCCGTCAGAAGCGGGGGAAGGACATGTCTGAGCCTTCCGAGCCCGTCATAAATAAAGTATGTGTCGTAAGGTCGGTATTCATTCCCGTAACCGGCTTCGGCCATTGTCCATCTTCTTTCCATAACTGTCCTTCCGTCAAGGTCAGTGTATGTCTCAATCATACAATTGTCCGGTCCGTGTCTTGTGAGACGGGACAGGCTTCCCGGGGCGTATTTCCCGGGAGAATATATTCCGTTGTCCGTAGTTTCCCATATCAGGACATCATCTTTTTCCCCTCTGGTGCATGTCCCGTATGTGAAAACAGTTGTTCTTCTTGTGGACTGTGACCCTATCTGTGCCGGCTGCCAGACTTCTCCCGGTGCCCCCTGGACAAGGATTCTGCCGAGAGGACTGGATTCATATACCGTTACGGCATACGGCGCATTGTCCGGCTTCATTCCAGGCACTGTCCCGGAAGAGTAGAATTCAGCAGTCGCTTCTCCTGCATTTGTCCTGAATCCAGCCGATGAAGCTTCCATATCTGCGTATGGAAGCCATACGCGGCTTTCACGCATATACTGGTCATATTCGCGGTGGAGGACAAGGTCGTGGTAGCCTTCGGCTACTGCTCCCAAAGATATGGTCTGGACCGGGAATCCGAGTCCGTCATAGTATGTTATTGTTCTTGTAGCATCTGTGGCGGCGAGCGTATTGACAGAAGCGGTGTCCGTCATCCCGGCTTTTCTGATGACGGTCTCCATGATGAAGTTCCTGCTTCTGTCAGGCTTCTGGGCCATGGCAAGTGATCCCGCTGAGAAGAGACATGATATTGCCGCAGTGACGATCAATATGGCGGTATATGTATTTTTCATGACATACATGTTCATTGGTGTTCTATGATATATGTGTCGGTGTAAGTATCGTAGTGTTCTCTGGAATAGAGGAATTCTCCATAATAGCCTGATTCTGCCGTAAAGCTTATGCTTTCCATAGTGCTTTCATCCTGCATGGTGACACTTTTATAGTCTGTTCTCGGAATAAGAACCATTGTCGGCGAATAATCCTCTGTTATATTTCCTGTGTATCCTGTTCTCTCTCCCGGAGGAATGCTGAATTTGAGATAATGATAGTTCCCCAATGTCCCTGCAGTATAATTCAGAGTTATTGTCTTTTCTGTCGGGTTGTATATGAGAATGATTATATTGGAAGTACATGTGCCGTTCTTGTCGGCATATTCCTGTCCGTTGGCAAGGATGTCGTCAAATGCCATCCGATTGGCATCGTTTTTAGATATTTCTGACTTGTATCTGTACGCGGGAACAGTATATGTCACCGGAACAGGTATCAGTCCTTCATCTCGGTTGCACTTGCTGCTGCAGAACTGCATGCTCATTTCGTCATTGGTATATGAAGGGGAGTAGGTCTGAATCGTATTTCCCGCGTAGTTATAGTCGTATTTCCGGATTATATTGTCGGAATTGTCCCTGACGGACTGAAGTCTTCCGAATACATCGTAAGTGTAAGATTCCGTGGCTCCGCTTCCGTCAGTCCTGCTGCTCAACCCAATATGCGGATACCATGTGAATGTCTCCATTTCTGCATTCTCCGGCCATACCCGGATTTCGTCAATAGGATTCAGCCCTTCGTCAATGGTATATGATCTCCCGTCCATTGCCAGCCGGACATATTCCCATTTACCGTTCCTGTATGTCCGGTAGTCAAGGACATATCTCCTGTCAGAATTCCCGTCAAGATTTATGTCATATCTGCCCACATGGCATCTGTTGCTGTTGTAGCCGAACGGGTATATTGTTTTTCCGCTCTTGGACTCGAAACTTTCATAGAAAAATTCGTTTTGTCCCGAGATTTCCGTATGGTATGTGTATCCTTGCCATGAATAGGTCATGCTTCCTTTGTCCCCTCCTGCAAAGGAGCCTTCCCGGACAATGGTTTTTCTGACTATCAGGGTATGCGTTCCGGCTGACACATTGGTGAATGTGAAGGTGTCACTGTATGCTTTCTCATACCTGTTCCATGGTTCTTCATCCGGTCCGCTGCTGCGCATCTGAAGCAGATTGAATCGTTTTCCGTCAAATGAGCCTTCAACCATCCAGTCATATCCGAGCGCTCCGGAGAGTCTCAAAGTCACATCACCTGTCTGAGAGGATCTGAAGGTATATGTCCGTGTATTGCTGTCCGGATTGTCAGGTCTGAGTAGAATTGTCTCTGTTTGCCTTGCCGGTGTCTGAACCTGTTTGCTTGTATATGTGTTTCCGGCGTTTGTGACCATGGCTACCGGATATGCCGCTGAATATCCCCACTGATATGATGTCATCATTTTTGAATCATCCCGTGTCAGAAGAGGGTTGCCGCTGCTGTCACTGTCGAGAATTTCCGCGTCAAGCCTGTATCTGCTGTCTTTGTTTCCTGCAGATGGATTGTGCCGGATAAAACTTGTACTGTCAGCTTCTTCCTCCAGTTCCAGAATCCATGTTTTGTGGGGTATTATCTGCGAGTGTTCCGAAGTGTATTCCGTCAGTTGACCGCCAGTTACCTTACCGTCCCTGAACACGACTGTTTCTACGGGACTGGAGGTGATTCCTCTCCGGGCCATCTCCGTGAATATGCCTCCGGAGTATTCGTCAGGATAAGAGATTGTCGTTGTCTCGGTCTTCTCTCTGGAGTCGTTTCTTGTTCTGCTCTTCAGAAGCAGGTTCCCGTTGTATGTATAGGTCTCTTTTACGGTAGAGATCTTTTCCATGTTTGTGTCATATAATGTCTCCGTCTTGCTTTTTATGTATGGGTAGAATGTTAGTATTTTATATGGAGTGTATCTTGCGAACGGTACATTGATGAGATAGCCGGGCAGACCTGGTATGGAAAATTTTTCTATGCACCTGACATAGCTTTGCTGGCTGTCCGGATTATAGCCGTATGTGTATCTTGTCTCCTTCGCCGTCAGCCCCATGTCATTGTACCATATTTCAGCAGTCAACAGTCCTCTCAAAAGAGCACGGGATGTGAACTTATTGTCCAAGGCTACATTGTCGATGTTCGTGTACATCTTGAAGTCGGCAGTGTCCGGACAAGAGTCATGGTTGGTGTATCTGTATTCCTTCTTGAAAGGCCTGCTGTTTCCGATAAGTTCCACGACGCGGCTGTAGGTGACATGATTGCCTGTTGTCAGTCCGAGGGTGTTGATGTAGGTTTCGGACAGCATCTTGTAGCGCTGGTCGATGTCTCCTTTTGCACTGAAATGTACCAGTCCGCTCCAGGAGGAACAGCTGTAGCTGGTGTGATTGGCGCCTTCGGCGGCATATACAGGTATTCCGGACAATATGCCGGAAGAAATTCCGTCATCGTATTCGTATTTGAAACTATGTGTGTATGAGGTTGTGTCTGATGTATAAGTTATTTTCTTTATTCTCAAACCTCCGGCAGTTCCTTCTTTTTCGATGAGACCAAAGTCCGGGACTTGAGTCGCAATTCTGGAATATTCATTGAGTTCATATTCAAAGACAGTCTGTCCTCCTGTAGGCCATACTATTTCTGTCAGAGTCTCGGCCATCGTATGTTCCAGACTTGAAGACCTGAATCCGAAGAAGTCATTTTCAATGCTGGTGTTGCGGTAATTCCTGTTGTTCCAATAGCCCCAGTTGTCCGTGACCGGGGAGTTGTATGCCGGGAGTTTTCGGGAATTGTATGCGAATCCATAATTTTGTTCAGTGGTCCCGTCGCTGCCTCGTATGGATATGGTCTTGAGTTTCAGTCTTTCAGATGCATTTTCAGTATATGAGAATACGAATGATTTGAGATTGACTCCATTCCCGTATACATGCATTGCGTTCAGTTTTTGTGAATAATTATGTGGTGCATAGCTGATTCTGCTTCCGCTGGATTCGTAGCAGACATAATCTGCAATATGGTCTGAGAAGCCGTCATATTGCAGATACTCCATGTCTTCTTCTCTTATTTTGCTAAGATCATGAGCTTTGGACATAGAGAAGCGGATTTCCAGACTTTCATCAACCGAGATTTTTTCCGGATATACCGGATGCTGGACAATGAATGATTTCCCTCTGTCTGTATCTTGCGATGGAAATATCGTCTGCGTACCGGAAGGGTCATATACATAGGTGTCTGTTATCACATCGCTTATTATGACCGGGCTTCCGTCTCTTCGGTAAGTGAATGTAATTCTGTTGCCTTTTGGGGAAATGACTTCCCTCAGCATCCAGGCTGATGGCAAGGTTTTCAGGTATTGGGTCGAACTGTTTTTCCGGTATTTTTTTTCAGTATAGAATTCTATGCAGTTCGGGTCTCCGCCGAATATCAGTCTTGTCCCGTCGTTCTTTATGACTGTGAATTCATAGAACAGCTTGTATATTCTGTATGCCTCCAGATTCTGACCTGCACTGCCGCCGGGGAAAGTGAATTTTTCCGGATTGTCAAGAATCGTTGGTGTTTCGACTTTGAATGATTCTCCGTTGCCGCTTTTTACGATGCTGTGGATTTCCCCGTCCTTATCCCTGTAGAAGTAGATGCTGCCGTTGAGTCCGTATGCGTTTATTGCGAATTCATCAGGTTCGGTGTCATAGTCTATTAATCCGGCTATCTCGGCGTAGTTCTTCAGTCTATCTTCTGATGCCCAGTCATTTCTGTCCATATATCTGGATGAAAACCAGTATCCTGGATCTGCATCTCCGGAGAATCCGGTGCCGGTCTGGTCAATGATGTCCAGACTGCATGTTTCGTCTGGGATGCCGTTGACAATGCGTGCGATTCCTCCTCCGGCATTCAGATTCCACCCGAGCCCGACGGCAGTCGGATATTGGTTTACCTTTATGCCTGAAGCATGGTAGGAAAGCGATATTGGAAGATACAGATCCTTGGTCTCCGCTGTATAGAGTGGGATTTCTATGGACGGAAGACCGTTGAAATAGCTGACAGGTATGCGTTCATACCTGACAAACTCCGTTGCTGACGGGGAATGTACATTTTCTTGTCCGGGGCAGTGGATGCTTCCGGCGGCAAGAAAGATTGCAAGGGAAAGAATTTTCTTCATCTGGCCATCAGTTTTTCAATGGTTGAAAGATAAGAAAATCTGCCGGTATTTCAAAGGCAGCCACAAATTAATGGTGCAGGGCTTGTCATTTGAGGGGCAGACCGTATCTTTACTCTTGCCCTTTGACGAAAAATCAGTATATTTGCACACTTGACAAGCAATTGTTAAGCGGATTTAACTATTGCACTATTTATTAACAACCAAAATTCTGTTATGCTAAAAACAATGAAGTCATCATTGTTCAGATGCTGCATGGCTCTTCTTGCCTTTGCCGCACTGAACATGCTGGCCCCTTCATCTGTCTTTGCGCAAGACGCAACCGACGGGGGGGGCACTGTCAGCGGTACAGTTTCTGATGAGCAGGGTCCTGTCATAGGTGCTGCCGTAATGATCAAGGACGGTCAGGGCGGAGTCACGACGGGCATGGAAGGTGAATACACGCTTTCCGGGCTCAAGATGAACGATGTGATTGTCGTGTCCATTCTCGGATACGAGACTCAGGAAATCCCTTACACCGGCCAGGCTGTCGTGAATGTACAGCTCAAGACATCGGCCGAATTCCTCGACGAGGTCGTGGTCACGGCCCTCGGTATCAAGAGGCAGGAGAAGGCATTGAGCTACAATGTCCAGGAAGTCGATTCCGACGAACTCCTCCGTGCCCAGAATGTCAACTTCGTCAATTCCCTCAATGGTAAGATTGCCGGCGTGACCATCAACAAGAGCTCCAGCGGCGTCGGCGGTGCGACAAGAGTCGTGGTCCGCGGATCCAAATCCCTTGAGGGAGACAACAATGTCCTCTATGTGGTAGACGGTATTCCTCTCGTGAATACTACCATCGGAAAGGGCAGTGATGTCATGGGAGAAGGCCGTGCGACTACCGAGGGTATCGCGGACTTCAACCCTGAGGACATCGAGAGCATTTCCGTGCTGAGCGGTCCTTCTGCAGCGGCCCTCTACGGAAGTAGCGCAGCCAACGGAGTCATCCTCATCACCACCAAGAAAGGTGAAGAAGGCAAGCTTTCAGTGTCATTCTCTTCTACTTCAGAGTTCAGCAACGCGTACATGACGCCTGAGTTCCAGAACACTTACGGAAACCTCCAGGGCTCATACGACAGCTGGGGCAACGAGCTTCCGACTCCTAACACTTACGACCCGAAGAAAGACTTCTTCAACACGGGAATGACATTCATCAACTCCCTTACCCTCACCACCGGAAACAAGCACAATCAGACATATGCTTCCATCTCGTCCACAAATGCCACAGGCATTGTGCCGAACAACAAGTATGACCGTCTGAACCTTACCATCCGCAATACATCTTCTTTCCTGAAGGACAAGCTGCAGCTCGACCTCGGCGCTTCCTATGTCAACCAGAAGGACCAGAACATGGTGTCACAGGGTCTCTACAACAACCCGATTGTCGCAGCCTATCTCTTCCCGAGAGGCGAGAGCTGGGATGCCATCAAGACATTCGAGCGCTATGACATGAGCCGCAACATTCCTGTTCAGTACTGGCCGATAGGTGACAGTACATACGGAACCGACAACCCTTACTGGACAGCCTACAGGAATGTGCTGCCGACCACGAAGAACCGTTACATGTTCAATGTCGGCCTCACTTATAACATCCTCGACTGGCTGAACATCACTGCCCGCTACCGTATAGATGACTCTCACATCGAGATGGAGCACAAGGTATATGCCTCCACCAATGACATCTTCACCGAAGGCTCCACAAAGGGTCTCTATGAATGGTCATACTACAAGGACCGTCAGGAATATGCAGATGTGATGCTCAACATCAACAAGCAGCTCGGCGACTTCAACCTGTCCGCCAACATCGGCTACAGCTACACCAACTACTGGTCCCAGACCCGCGGCTACAGAGGTCCGCTCATGCTCGTGCCTAACCTCTTCTCATTCGGCAACATCGATGCCTCCGGAGCCCGCTCCCTTGAAGACGGCGGCTACAGCAGGGTCCGCAACAATGCGGTCTTTGCCAATGTCGAACTCGGATGGAAGAGCATGCTCTACCTTACTCTCACAGGAAGGGAAGACTGGAACTCCAGGCTTGTCAACACAAAGCAGCCGGGTGTCTTCTATCCTTCAGTCGGTCTTTCCGCCATCATCTCGGAAATGGTTGAAATGCCACGCTGGTTCTCTTATCTGAAAGTCCGCGGGTCATATACTGAAGTAGGTTCGCCTATCTCACGCTCCGGTCTTACTCCGGGCACAGTCACTACTCCTGTTGTCGGCGGTATTCTCCAGGAAACAGGCATCTATCCGTTCACAGACTTCAGGCCGGAGAGAACCCGTTCGTATGAATTCGGTCTCGAGTTCCGTCTGTGGGAAAACCTCCGCGCCCAGGTGACATACTATAAGTCCAATACATTCAACCAGACCTTCCTCGGAGAACTCCCTGAATATTCTGGATACAAGCAGATTTATCTCCAGGCAGGTAATGTCGAGAACCGCGGTTGGGAAGCATCCCTCGGATACACCAACACATTCAAGGACTTCTATGTGTCATCAATGCTCACATTCTCAAGGAATGTCAATGAAATCAAGGAGATGGTTCACGACTACCACACTGACATGAGTGAGCAGCCTATCAATATCCCTGAGGTGCTGAAGGACAACGGCCGCGTCATCCTGAAGGAAGGCGGCAGTCTCAACGACATCTATGCCAACACCTTCTTCAAGAAGGACAGCCAGGGATTCGTCGAGATGGGAGGTGACGGAGCCTACTCTATGGAGACCACAGATCCTGTATATCTCGGCCATACTACTCCGGACTTCACTCTCGGATGGAACAATGCGTTCTCATACAAGGGATTCAACCTCAGCTTCCTCATCAACGGCCGCTTCGGCGGAGTCGTTACTTCTTCGACAGAAGCCATCCTTGACCGCTTCGGCGTATCCAAGGCTTCAGGCGATGCCCGTAAGGCCGGCGGCGTGATGCTCCCGGGACAGGGACTCGTGGACGCGAAGACTTACTACGGAATGGTCGGAACAGGAGACTACACCACATCCGGCTACTATCTGTACAGCGCCACAAACATCCGTCTTCAGGAGGTTACATTCGGCTATACATTCCCGGACAAATGGTTCAACAATGTGCTCAAGGGCCTTACCCTCACATTCATCGCCAACAACCCGTGGATGATCTACTGCAAGGCCCCGTATGATCCGGAACTCACTCCGTCTACAGGAACTTACGGACAGGGCAACGATTACTTCATGCAGCCGAGCGTGAGAAGCTACGCTGTAAGTGTCAAGTTTAAATTCTAATGAAAGATGAAAAAAATCATTTATAAATCATTGGTATGTGCCGGGGCCTTGTCGCTGCTGACGCTCCCGTCATGCAACTACGAGGAAATCAATACCAACCCGTATGAGATGACGGAGGAGATGGGTGCCATGGACGGCATTACCATGGGAGCTTCCGTCACCACTATGCAGCGCTTCGTATTTCCTGTGGGTACGCAGGCAGACGGTACAGACATGATCAACCAGTATCAGGTGGCATACGCCCTCTCTGCCGACGGCTGGAGCGGCTATATCGCCGAGGACAACAACTGGCAGAGCGGCAACAACAATCTGACATATTATCTGTATGATGACTGGGTATCCGCCACTTACAGGAACTCCTACACCGAGCTTCTTTCACCTTGGAAGAAAATCAAGCAGGAAAGCGAAAAAGTCGGCGACGATGCCACTTTTTCCCTTGCCCAGATATTGAAAATCTCTGCATGGCACAAGACTCTCGAGACTTTCGGGCCTATCCCTTATATTCATGCCGGAGACATGGCTCTTGTGATTCCTTTCGACAGCGAGGAGGAAGTCTACAAAGCGATGTTCAATGACCTCAAGGCTGCGGTGGAGGCTCTGACTCCTCTTGCCGAGTCCGGCGGTACCGTAGCTGCAAGTTATGATGCAGTATATGCGGGAGATGCAAGGAAATGGGTGAAATATGCCAATTCCCTGATGCTCCGTCTTGCAATGCGCCTCAGGTATGTGGATGAGAGCCTGTCCTACCAGTGGGTGGCCGAGGCCCTCAACAATGGCATCGGCGTGATGACAGAAGCATCCGATGCTGCCCAGATGAGCACAGGCGCAGGATATGTATTTGTCAACAACATTGCTTATCTCGCATCAAACTATGGAGAGGCAAGGGCCTGTACTTCCGTGTATGCCTACCTCAACGGCTACAACGACCCTCGTCTGAGCGCCTATATCCAGCCTTCTGCCCACGCCAATGCGCTTACAGGGTATGACGGCAATAAGTACGCTCCTGTTCCTCCGGGAACTGCTGCAACTGCAGATACATATCAGGACTACTCCCTCCCGAACCTCACTTCTTCTTCCCCTACATACTGGATGAAGGCTTCCGAGGTATATTTCCTCAGGGCCGAGGCAGCCCTCTTCTGGCCGGAATTCGGCTCAGCCGACAATCTGTACCGTCAGGGTGTTGAAATGTCATTCCAGGAGAACGGCGTAAGCGCCGACGTGGATGCATACCTGACTTCAGGTCTGGCTCCTCAGGCTGTGAGCATCAACGGATACAGCGCGCCTCAGCCTACGACTGCCACTGCGGAGTTTACAGGCTCCACAGAGCAGAAGCTTGAGAAAATCATGATTCAGAAATGGATTTCAATGTATCCTAACGGCCAGGAAGCCTGGACAGAATGGAGAAGGACAGGATATCCTAAGCTGAATCCGGTCCAGACCAACAGGGGAACCGGAGCCGGCATCAGCAGTGAAGACGGTATCCGCCGTATGGTATATCCTATCAGCTTCTCCCAGTCTGCCGAGGATGCGGCCAACTATGCAGAAGCAGTGGGCAAGCTCCGCGGAGGCGTGGATGCCGCGACCACAAGACTCTGGTGGGACTGCAGATAAATGATGTCCATGTATTAATGAGTAATGCGGTGCATAAAAAAGACTAAAAATATATGAACAATAAATTCACAAAATTCCTGATATTTCCGGCGCTTGTCGCCGGGATGGCGATGTTCTCGTGCACGGAAGTCGAAAAGATCCAGGTGGAGCATATCGGCGGCTACAACACGATGGACAATGAGGAGAGCGAGGCATATTATGCTAATCTCCGTGAATACAAGGACCAGATCTATGGCTACGGCCGTCCTGTGGCTTTCGGCTGGTTCTCCGACTGGGCTCCGTACGGGGCTGCGAGGGGCGGTTATCTGACATCTGTCCCTGACAGCATGGACATCATCTCCATGTGGAGCGGTGCTCCGGGAAGATTTGAAATCACTCCGGAACAGAAGGCGGACAAAGAGTTCGTGCAGAAGAAGAAAGGCATCAAGCTTCTTGAAGTGAGCCTTCTTTCGCACCTCGGTAAGGGGAGGACTCCTGAGTCTGTGTATGCCGACCTCTATGTGCAGGCTGAAGAAGAAGGCTGGAGTGACTCCCAGCTTGAGCAAGCCAAGAAACTGGCCCGCTGGGATTATTGGGGCTTCACTTCTCATGATTTGAGTAACTTTGAGGAACTCAAGGCTGCCCACACGAGATTCGCAAAGGCTCTCTGCGACTCTCTCGTTGTCAACGAGTGGGACGGATTTGACATAGACTGGGAGCCAGGAAGCGGCTTCAACGATGCCGACGGAACACTTGCCAACAATCCTCGCCAGACGGAGCTTATAATCCATCTTGTAAAGGAAATGGGCAAGTATATCGGTCCTATGAGCGACCCTGAGAACAAGGGACACAAGCTTCTCTGTGTCGACGGTCACATCGGGACATTCGTTTCCAGCTGTCCTGAATACATCGACTATTTCATCCTCCAGTCATACGGCAGGGTGGACAATCTTGACGGATATGCCCCGAATACCCACAAGTTCATCCTGACGGAGAACTTCGAAAGCTCAGCAGTTACCGGAGGCCAGCTCCTCAGGCAGGCTGCCTATATGCCGAGCAGCGGCTACAAGGGCGGCGTCGGAGCCTACCGTTTCCAGAAGGACTATGACAATACCCCTGACTACAAGTGGATGCGCAAGGCCATCCAGGAGAACCAGCGCGTATTCAACGAGTGGAAGGCTGCCCAGGAAGGGACTGCCGCTGAATAAGGCACAGAACAGTAAAATATGAAAGAAATGAACTCAAGAATATTGAAAATGGCGGCAGTCTTCGGTGCCGGAATCCTGTTTGCAGCAGGATGCAAGGACTATGAGGCCGAGCTGCTGACCCCGCAGGTCTATTTTGAGACAGCGGACAACAATGTGACTGTCGAAGACGGAGTTACTGAACTGACTCTGGACCTTCAGGCCCGTCTTTCGACAATGGCTTCATCAGATGTCAATGTTACCTATTCCCTCTGTGACACCACCTATGTTGCGGACTATAATCAGAAATACGGAAAGGAATATGAAGCATTCCCTTCAGCCGTATTGGCAGAGGAAACAGCTGTCATCAAGGCCGGCGACATATATGCGGGAACAGTAGCCCTCAATCTGACCGGCCTGGACCAGATTTCCGGCACCAAGACATATCTGCTTCCTGTCAGGGTGAGCACGGGAGATGCGCCTGTAATCAACGGGTCAGATGTGACTTATTTCATAATCAAGGCTCCTATCAAGATTACCCGGGTGGCACAATTCAACAACAACTATTTCAAGATACCGATATCTCCGCTCAATGTCTTCACTGAAGTTACTTATGAGGCTCTTGTGAATATTTCAAGCTTCGGGAACAACAATACCATCATGGGCTGTGAAGGCGTGATGATTATGCGTGTCGGAGATGCCGGCGGCGGAACTGTTCCTAAAGACATTCTCCAGGTGGCCGGCAAGGCGGAGATGACATGGACAGACAATCCTCTCTCTTCAGGCCAGTGGTATCATCTGGCATTTACCTGCAACTCGGCCAACGAAGGTCATCTTTATGTGAACGGGGAAGAGGTCATTTCCGGTACATTTGCAATGTCTGCCGATCTTACTGCCGGAGGAGCTGATTTCGGCTTCTCAGTCGGACAGGTGCCGAGATTCATGTGGGGTACCCGTCCTCTCTACGGATATTTGTCGGAGGTAAGACTCTGGAATGTTGCACGTACTGCCAACCAGATCAGGGAGAACATGCTGTCAGTTGACCCGGCTTCCGCAGGACTTCTCGCTTACTACAAGCTTGACGGAGAACTCAAGGATGCTACGGAGAATCATCTTGATCCAACGGATCTCAGCATGCCGTCATTCGTTGACCTTGAGAATCCGGTGGCTGTCGGCGGAGGCCTGTAGCATATTGAAGACAATATAAGTTCATGGGCTGTATTCCAGCCATGAATAATCATACTTGAGGGACGGCCCAAAAGTCAGCAGTGACAAAGAGGGCCGCCCTTTTTCTTGTATATCTTCCCCGGCCGGTATTTTTCTAAAAATTTGCTCAAGTCTCGGCAGGATTCTAAATTTGCAGTCGGCAAAATTATCAAGACATCATGGCAAGTGAAATAAGAAATCCCGAACTGTGGCCGGAGGGACGGCTCAAGATTGACTGGGTGAGGCACCATATGCCTCTTCTGAACGGACTGGAGCGCGAATTTGCGCAGGAGAAGCCTTTCAAGGGGCTGAAAATCGCCCTTTCCGTGCATCTGGAAGCCAAGACGGCATACCTGTGCGAGACTCTGGCCGCCGGTGGAGCGGAGATGTATGTCACGGGCAGCAACCCTCTTTCCACACAGGACGATGTTGCGGCCGCCCTCGTGCACGGGGGGCTCAATGTATTCGCCTGGTATGGCGCCACTTCTGAAGAATATGAATCCCATATAAGAAAAGTGCTTGAGCAGGGGCCGGACCTGATAATAGATGACGGTGGAGACCTTGTCAATCTGATGCACACGGAGTTCCGCCACCTGATTCCAGGCGTAATCGGAGGCTGTGAGGAGACTACCACCGGCATTCTCCGTCTTCAGGCGATGGACAGGGCCGGTGCGCTGTGCTTCCCTATGATGCTGGTCAATAATGCCGACTGCAAGCATCTGTTTGACAACCGCTATGGCACGGGCCAGTCCGTGTGGGACGGCATCAACCGCACAACCAATCTGATTGTCGCCGGCAAGAATGTTGTCGTGGCCGGCTACGGCTGGTGCGGCAAGGGAGTCGCCATGAGGGCAAAGGGACTCGGGGCGGAGGTAATTGTGACTGAAATTGACCCGATCAAGGCCATGGAGGCCGTGATGGACGGATTCAAGGTGATGACAATGGAGCAGGCTGCCTCTCTCGGAGACATTTTCGTGACTGTAACAGGCTGCGATGCCGTCATTACCCGGAAGCATTTCATGCTGATGAAGGACGGGGCCATATGCTGCAATGCCGGACATTTTGATGTCGAGGTGGATGTCAGGGGCCTTGCCTCAATCGCAAAGGAAATCAAGCCTGCCCGCAGGAATATCACCGGCTATCTCCTTGACAACGGCAACAGGATTTATATCCT
>JADIMJ010000062.1 GCA_017694835.1 Candidatus Cryptobacteroides gallistercoris | reverse complement strand
ATTCCAAACAGCTTGATATATTGAACGGAAATATTCTGCCCAAAAGTAAGCTGTCATGATGGAAAATCAGCAGAATATTCATATCTTTCGGACGGAAGCCGTCTTAGCGTGACATGGGACAGCGGCGGTTTTCTGTACATCGGTTCTTTGATATATTCCAGCCAAAGGCAAATCTTTTACGAATGAAGGTGCGGGCCATGGGAATATACTTAACAACTATTTGACAGATGAAAAAAAGAATTAAAATATGAGCAGACGCAATAAACCACCGGTAATTGAAAAGAAGAAACCTAATAAATTCGTTGAATTTTGGAAAACATTCGGATGCGGCAAGTGGTTTATTTTGATTATTATATTTGCATTGTTATTAACCTTTAAAATAGTTCGAGAAGAGGCCAGATATGATAAACTACGAGAGCAAGGAGTGTGTACCTTTGGAACCATATATGATGTAAATTATGCCAAACAAAATAATCAGATATATTATGAATTTGAAGTAAGTGACGGGCTTATATATAAAGGCACGAGTAGAACTGATCATCACAGATCTATCGGTACACTGATTCGTATTGTATATTTGCGCACAGATCCGACAGTCAACGCCCCGGCAGACCGATTGGGAATAGACTGTAGCTGCCGGTGGGCAGATTAAAAGTTCCATCCGACCGTTCTATTTGCAGACCATGATGTCCAGAATCATGTTGTCTGTGTTCTGCATGCCGACGGAGCCTATCTGCCCCAGGTTCATGATGGTCTTCTCAATGTCTTTCTCAATGATGCCGTCGTGCTCCGAGATGCAGGTGCCTTCCATGGCAAGGACTGCCGACTGGATGGCTCCGGAGACTCCGGAGGCCACTTTCAGGGCGCAGCCGACCTTGGCCCCGTCACATACCATTCCGGTGATGTTGCCTATCATGTTCTTGATGGCTGCGCATATCTGGGCGTAGCTGCCTCCGCGGAGCCATGTGATGCCGCAGGCTGAGCCCGTCGAGGCTATCACGCAGCCGCAGAGAGCGGAGAGCTTGCCGAGATAGCCCTTGATGTGGATTGCCACGAGGTGGCTCAGAATCAGGGCTCGGGCGAGGGTCTCGTCATCGGTGCCGTATCTGATGGCGTAGGCGATTACAGGCATGGTGGCGGTGATTCCCTGGTTGCCGCTGCCGGAGTTGCTCATGGCAGGGAGAGTGCAGCCTGCCATCCTTGCATCTGATGCTGCAGCGGTGAGGGACATGGCGTAGCTCATGAAGTCTTTCCCGAAGACCTCGTCATACCTGCTGTTCCCGATGGTCTTTCCGACCTTGAGCCCGTAGTCTCCGTGCAGGCCTTCCTCGGCAAGGGCAAGGTTGAGGGTGCGTGACTCAAGGATGAACTTTATGTCTTCAAATGCGGCATGAGTCGCGAAGTCGTATATCTCCTTTACCGTGATGTCCTTTCCTGTAATTCCTTCAGCGGATGTCTCGTCCTGCGCATCAGTCTTCCTGTGTCCGGACTGAAGCATGCTGCCGTCAAGCCATGTCTCGACTATATTGTCATGGTCGTCCTCGATGACTGCTGCGGCGCTGTGGCTTTTGCCGGATGCCTCAGATGCTTCTGGCATTGGAATTCCTGATGCTTCCTGAACCGGGACTGTCACCGTTGCCATCACATAGAGTTTGTGCCCGGTGTCGGCTATGGCTACGGAAACTTTTTTCTTTTCGACGAGCTCTTTTGCTCTGGCTATGGACTCGGGGCAAAGGTCGTGGAGTACTTCCAGACCATATTCTGTCCTCCCGCAGACCGCTCCAAGGGCAGAGGCTATATACAATCCGATCATTCCTGTCCCGGGGATGCCGACTCCCATCCCGTTCTTGAGGATGTTCCCGCTGACTTCCACGGATATGCTGAAATCCGCCGTCATCCGCCAGCCGGAGCCTGTGCATTCCTTGCATTTCTCTCCAATGATTTCTGTCGCCTTTGCCACGGCAAGGGCGACGGCTATCGGTTCCGTGCAGCCGAGGGCCGGCTTTACTTCTCTATGGATAAGGTCTATTATTTCAGCTTCCCGTTGTGTCATCTCGTAATATGGTTTTAGTTTTCAAAGAAATCCAGAGCTTCTTCCATGATTCTGTCCAGAGCATCTTCCTGCAGGATGGTCTCGAGCGGGAAGCCTATGGCAATGACTTTCCTTTCGCCTGTGTCAAGCCAGGTGCCTGCTGAAATATTGCTGTCTCTGTATTTGAGGAAAGTGCCGGATGCCGCAGCTCCGGTCCGGGACTCTTGTCTGGCCTTGTTGCTCTGCACTGGAGTAATCCCGTCAGGAGCCTCAACTCTGTATATCCTGCTGCTGTAGTCTGTATTGAAGCCGAAGTCGCCCTCATCTCCAGTGTCCATGACTGTCCCGGAAGTCCTTCCGTCCTTCCCGGGCAACCCGGACCATTTCACTTCCCCTGTCTTTCCTGCATATCCGGTTATCCATCTGTAGCCGAGTATTTTTTCTGCAAACCTGATGCTCTCTGCCCTGAATGCACTGTCGCAGGATACCTCATAGACCCTGTCCCAGATGTCAGTGGCTATCTTGGAGCCGGACACGAGTATGTTCCCTCCGTTTGCGGCGTGTCTTGTGAGCGCATGCTGCATCTCAGGAGTGAAGACTCTGTATCTGTCGGGCATTGTGCCGCATCCTGTCTTCACAGTCACCTGTTTCCCGCATATCAGGTCAATGTCCCTGATTCCTGCCGAAAGTGTGGAATCGGACACGAATGCATCCGCACCGGCCGAGCAGAAAGGCCTTCCTGCCTTCATTATCGCTTTGCCGTGAGTGTAAGGGTAGTCAAATGTGTTGCCGGCAATGACTTTCCCGGCGCAGTCTCCGAATGATGCCCCGAATCCGGGATTGTCATCGTCCGTCCATGGCATGTCTCTTCTGAACTGGTACATTTCCCCGGAGAATGATATGTCCCTGATGTACGGGACTCCGCTGTCCGTGCGGTTGTCGAATCCGGCATATTGCGGGGTGTCGTATGATACCGGAGCTGATATCCGGCTGAAATTGTTGACCACCAGCACCGGACTGCTGCTGCCTGCCGGACTGCTGCCGCTGCCGTCTGCGGGAATCCCGACGCTGAGTATTTCTGAAGGAAAACTCTCTCCTCCGGAGTTCCACGCAGTTATCTTGTAGCTGTAGATGTGGCCGGGTTCTATCCGTGCAGTAAACCGGATTTTCCCGTTTACTTTTTTGAATGCCTTGAGTACCTGTCCGTTGTCAAAGGCTCCGGAGTCGATTCTGGTGTACAGGATGTATCCGTGCGGCACGGCTGTGGGCTCAAGTGTGTCTGCCGTGGCTTTCCAGCTGAGTTCTATCTGCGCGGCGTCCTCTGCTGATGCTGCCTTCCCCGGGTTCCCGTGTCCGTTTCCTGTGAATCTGACGGCAAATGAATTGACGGGGAGAGGCTGCACGACATAGTCGCAGCCGTATCTGTTGCCCAGGTATTTCAGTATGCCCTTGTACACGGCCCTGCTGACGGTAAACCTGAACGCCGGGTCCAGTCCGTACCTCATGTCAGAGAAATTCTGGTGCGACATCAGTTCCAGAAGCATTGCCGGTACGGGAGGAGTTCTGGATTCGCTGTAGGACCTGTCCCACAGGCTTCTTCTGTTCCATATCGGGTCAAACTGCGCCCTCAGGTCCCTGACAATCTGGCTCTGGACGATATCCGCATATTCCCTGCAGGTCATCCGGCTTTCTCCGTCAGGCAGTCTGCGGCTTCCCTCGCAGCGGAGGGTATATATCGCCAGGGTGCCTATCGTCGAGTCATTCGGAGTGACTCCGGCATCCGAGTGGAAGCCGAACGACAGGTCCACCGGTATGCCGAGGCCTTCTTTGTCGGGATTCACGCGCGAGCCTCCGCTGAGCCATCCGACCCACGCTCCTCTGGACATGAAGTCGTCCATATAGTCATTCTTCTGTTCATTCTGGCTGTATACGGTGGTATCGGTGCCTGACCACTGCATCCAATATCTTGCCCCTTCCACGAATCTCGGCAGGCCGGATACTTCTGCCGCTGCGGTGGAGTCTCCATATGCTTTTCTGGCTATGTTGCCCATCCCGCCTCCGAACCTGACTGCATCGGCCGTGATGACGCCTCCCCTGGATCCGGAAGCGTCCTTTGTCCCGGAAGTCCCTGATGCCCTGAGGCTCACATATCCTTCCGACCCTTTGTCAAACATGAAAGTGCCCAGGTATATCCATGTGCCTCCACCGATTCTCTGGTTGACGATGAATCTGCTTGAGCCTCCGAGATGGCGGACTGTGTATTCCGCCCTGTCCGTGCTTTCAGGCAATGATTTGTAGGATACATATACGGAATATTCTCCTTTCTCCGGGATTTCGGGTGTCCATCTGGCTTCAGGGGAACCGTCTTTCCTCCCTTTTGCTGTCACGGCCATTCTGGCGGACCCCATGGAGAACGGGTTTGCAAGCCCTGTATATGTGGCGGAAGTGTCGGCGAAGCCTGTGCCCGCATCCTTCCATTTCCCTGTCTCGGAATATTTCCCGGTGCCTCTGGCAGGGGTGTCAGGAATCCTTTCGAAGGACGGGTCGTTGTCGACTATGATTTCATTGGTCTGGATGTCGCGTTCACGGGGAAGGAAGACATATGCCCCCGCATTTTCAAGCATCGGCACAAGGTAGGGGAGCACGAAACTTTGTGTGAACAGGTCCTCCGCCGTCTGAAACAGGCACGGGCGCTGCCATTCCCATCTGTCCATTGTCTGCTCAAAATACCGGCCGTGGCTCTGCCAGAGGACGATATGCCTGTTGTCCAGGCCGTTGGTGTATCTCGGCTTCTGAAGGTTCTCCACTATCGGAGCCGGAGCTGTCCTGTGCCCGTCAACCATATGCGGGGATTCAGCCGGAGAGCCGTCGAATCCGAGGCGCGGAGTGACGAGGTCGCGCAGACGGATTCCGTTGCTGAATATATTCCCGATGTTCCATTTCCCGTATTTGTCCGGAAGGCGTTTCCTGAGCTCTGACCTGAACCATCTTGCATCGGACTCATGCCACGGGTAGTCGCCCAGGCTGACGGTGAAATAGAAATCCAGTGCATTGCCTCTTTTCATCACTGCCCTGAGCGAGAGCTCTCCATCCACGAAGGTCCTTGCTCCCAGCAGGGAATCAAGTGTCGTGCAGACAGGTTCAAAATCCTTGACTATCTGGCTTTTCTGCCTCGCTGCGTCAGCCGGAACGGAGAAAAGTAAAGCAATGGCGGACAGAATAGTGGCAGAAAACAATCCTGCGGCAAATTTTTTCATGTCATTCACCATTTCTTTGATATTGCCGCGTACATCATTGTGAGGACACTGCCGGCGAGCAGCCCGAGGCAGTCGGCCCGGAAGTCCATGATGTCGCAGCTTCTGTATGCCGTGGTCATCTGAAGCAGTTCAATGCCTCCTCCTACGGCAGCTCCGATGAGTATGGTCAGCACCATGAAGAGAATCAGACGCCATGGCTTGCCTCTGTGGGTGTGGAAAGCCATGTACATGAGTATAGGGAAAGGCAGGAACATAAGGAAATGGGCTACCTTGTCTTTCGGAATTCCGAACAAGTCTTCCCCCATGCTGATGCTGCCGTCAAAGTGACCGAAGCAAAGCAGGCATACTGTCACTGCATAAAGCAACATCAGAAATCTTGAAAACCATGTGAATTTCTTTTTCATCCGCAATGTCCTTGATTTGTCTGCGGCAAGCATCACAGTGCCTGCATGTCATTGAGTTTCTTGTAGTATCCGTCAAGTGCCAGCAATTCGTCGTGTGTCCCTCTCTCTACTATTTCCCCCTCGTGCATAACACAGATTTCATCGGCATTCTTGATTGTGGACAGCCTGTGGGCAATGGCTATGGTGGTCCTTGAGGTCATGAGCCTGTCCAGGGCTTCCTGTACTATTCTTTCGGATTCCGTGTCCAGGGCAGAAGTCGCCTCGTCAAGGATGAGTATCGGCGGATTCTTCAGGATTGCCCTTGCAATGCTGATTCTCTGCCTCTGTCCGCCGGACAGCTTTCCTCCGCGGTCTCCGATGTTGGTGTCATAGCCGTTTTCCTTTTCCATGATGAATTCATGGGCATTGGCAATCTTTGCGGCCGCTGTCACCTGTTCCATGGTAGCGCCTTCCACCCCGAACGAAATGTTGTTGAAAATCGTGTCGTTGAACAGGATGGCCTCCTGATTGACATTTCCGATGAGACTCCTGAGGTCCTTGATTCGCACATCCCTGATGTCTTTCCCGTCAATGAGTATCTGGCCAGATGTCACGTCATGATATCTCGGTATCAGGTCCACGAGCGTGGACTTGCCGGAGCCGGACTGTCCGACAAGGGCGACGGTCTTTCCCTTCGGGACGGTCAGGTTTATGTGACGGAGCACTTCCTTGCCGTCCCCGTATCTGAAGCAAACGTCCCTGAATTCAATCTGCTCCCTGAATCCGTCCAGTTCAAGCGGGTCAGGCCTTTCCCTGATGTTGTTCTCCGCCTTCAGGATTTTGTCCACCCTTTCCATGGATGCCAGCCCTTTGGGGATGTTGTAGCCTGCACGGGCGAATTCCTTCAGGGGATTGAGCACGCTGTACAGGATGACCATATAGAATATGAATGTAGGGGCATCGATCGGCGCCTTGTCGCTGAGGATGAGGGTGCCTCCGAACCAGAGCACTATCATGATCATGACGGTGCCGAGAAATTCGCTTACAGGATGGGCGAGGGCCTGCCTTGTCGCCACTTTCCCCGAGGCCGAGCGCAGTTCGTTGCTCACCTTGGTGAACCGTCCCACCATCCTGTCTTCTGCAATGAATGCCTTTATTATCCTCAGCCCTCCCAGGGTCTCCTCAAGCTGCGACATCGTGTCGCTCCATTTTGACTGTGCTTCAAGGGACTGCCTCTTGAGTTTCTTGCCTATGGCGCTCATGCCCCATGCCATTGCGGGGACCACAAGCAGGGTAAAGAGTGTGAGCTGCCAGCTCGTGACCACAAGCGTGCCGAAATAGAAGAGGATGAGTATCGGATTCTTGATGAGCATGTCCAGGGAACTCGTGATGGAATATTCGATTTCCCCGACATCCCCGCTCATTCTGGCTATGATGTCCCCTTTCCTTTCCTGGGAGAAGAATCCCAGCGGCAGGCGCATCATCTTGTTGTATACAGTGACCCTTATGTCCCTGACAACTCCTGTCCTGAGGGGAATCATCACTGCCGAGGACCCGAAATAGCATGAGGTCTTCAGCGCTGTCATTACTCCGAGGAAAAGTCCGAGGACAAGAAGGGTCACAGACCCTCCGTACTGGTCTATGAGTCGGGTGACATAAAAGTACATGTTGTTGGTCAGCTTCTCCCTTATGTCGGCTGCCGCATCCCACGGGATGAATTCATAGACTTTGTCATTTATTTTGAACAGGATCTGGAGAATGGGTATGATCAGCGTGAATGAGAATATGTTGAAGACGGCGGAAAGTATGTTGAGCACAACGGCTCCCGCCAGATATTTTTTATAGGGCGCCACGAAGCGCTTCATCATCTGCCAAAATTCTTTCATCTCAAGCGGAAGTAAAACAAACTGCAAATATAATTGTTTTCCAGATTCATCAAGCTGTCATCCTGCATTTCATGGTCATTTCATGACTTTCTCCAGCCAGTGGAAAATGAGGATGATGCGGAGGCGCATCACTTTCATGTCCAGTGAGTCCGGCGTGTCGGAGGTCTTGTTGTTGTTCAAAGTGATGCCGGAGGTGAAAAGGACAGACGGGATGCCGTGCTCCATGAAGACCCTCTGGTCGGACAGGGACGAGAATACCCGTGTGAATGTCTCGCTGCCGTAATAGGTGTGGGACAGTTCGAGGTCAGTGTCATAGAATGCATTGCACATGCCTATCAGCCATCTGTCCTCTTTGGGGAGTGTCCCGTTGCCGAGCATTATCATATAGTCCCTTCGTCCTGATGCCAGAGGGGACAGGCTGCTCCCTATCTGGTCCATGTTGACCATGAGGCTTACCTTGTCGGGTGTTATGACGCTTCCTGTAGCGGGGTCGTGCAGCTCCCCGTTCTCAATCATCCTCCACAATGCATATGAGCCTGCGAGATTCATGCAGTTGGCGTCGAAGGCAACGAATATTATGTTTTTCCCGTAGGACTTTCCGAGCAGTTTCATTGAAGAGAACATGTCAGCAAGCGACAGCAGTGCCGCCGTCCCTGATGCATTGCTGTCAGCGCCGGGATACATTTTTCCCTTCAGAGTGCCGAGATGGTCATAGTGGGCCCCTACAATTATATATGAGTCGGAAGGAAATTTCCTTGAGCCCTGAATCATTCCCATGACATTGTGTCCGATGAGCCCTCCTCCTGCAAAAATGTGTTTCGCGTAGCTGCCGCCGAATGCCATGAGCCCTGACTGGCGGAATCTCCGCATTATATAGAATGCAGCTTCGTTTCCTCCCGCCGACCCGGTTGCCCGTCCCCCGCACAGGGAGTCGGACAGGAAGCTTATTTCCCTGTACAATTTCTCTTCCCATACAATGTTGTGCGCCGCATTGTCATTCGTAGTCCATGCGTTCTGGCCGCTGCAGGGCAGGGCTGCCGCTGTCAGGGACAGTATAGCTGCAGAGACAAGGCACATCGCGGAAGAGAGTTTCCCGCAGTTCCTGAATATGTTTTTTTTGACGGATTTTGCCATTTCAGATATTTTTTGTCATTTCGGGCATGATAAATGATTATATTTGCAGTTTGGCTTTCGGCGGCTTGTCCTGACAGCCGGTTTTGACGGCCAAAATTAGAAAATTTAAGCAGCAACAGAAAATTTTTTGTCCGGGGATGCGTCTTGTCGCGAAATTCATAGTAACTGTCATGGCCATGGTTTCTTTCGGGGAACTCATGTCCATGGCCCAGTATGACAAGGGTGTGTTCCTTTTCAGGGGACGCCAGGCCCTTGCCGACGGCAAATATTCGCTGGCCATAGAGAATTTCAATGTCCTTGCCCGCCTTGACACCACGGATTACTGGACATATTTTTTCCGCGGAATAGCCAAATATAATCTCGGGGACCTGCGCGGCGCGCAGCGGGATTTCGACAATTCAGTCAGGCTCAATCCTGTGTTTACTTCAGGGTATCATTACCGGGCCATTACGCTCAGCCGCGTCGGAAAATACGACGAGGCCCTTGCGGATCTTCAGCGGGCCATAGAGCTGCGTCCGGGATATATCGGACTGTATTTCACAAGAGGCGTGACATATTTCCTGTCCCGGCAGTTCGACAAGGCCGTGTCCGACTTTGACCGTTATATCAGGAAGGAGCCCAAGGACCCTTCCGCCTACCTGAACCGCGGGGCCAGCCGGCTGTTCCTGAAAGATACTTTGAAAGCCCTTGAAGACTACAATACTGCCATAAGGCTGGACCGCTTTGATCCGGAGGGCTACATAAGGCGGGGAAGGCTCTATGCCGACGAAAACAATTTCGACAAGGCCATCGCGGACCTTGACAAGGCGATAGAGCTGGACAGTACAAGCACTTATGCCTATTTCAACCGGGCTATCATGCTGTATGAGAAGAAGGATTACATAGGGGCGATGGCCGATTTCAACAGGGTGCTGCGGGATGAGCCGGGCAATGCCCTGACCCTGTACAACAGGGGTCTGATAAAGGCGCAGGTCGGCGACTACGAGGGAGCATTGTCTGATATGGACCGTGTGCTGAACATCAATCCTGAAAACGTCCTCGCCTATTTCAACCGAGCCTCCGTCTTCATAGAAATGGGCCGCTGGCGGGATGCCCTTGAGGATTATGACAGGGCCATAGAACTTTATCCCGACTTTGCAAAGGCATATATGAACCGTTCGTATGTGAAGAACATGCTCGGCGACTACAAGTCCTCGAAGGAGGATTACGATACGGCTCAGAAAAAAGTGGCGGAATACAGGGCCGCGACATCGGAGAATGCGGCATCATTTGCTGATACGACGAAGAAATACAGTTCTCTTCTTGCCCTTGACGCGGAGTTCGCCCAGAAGGATTTCAATGACGAGCTCCTTCAGCACAGGGATATAGACATCCGGCTGAGGCCGCTGTACAAGTTCGTCCTTGCCCCGCTTAAGGACAGGACCGAATATGCTCTGCAGCGGAAGTTCGAACATCCTCTTATAGACAGGTTCGAGGCTGATTGTCCTGTGGATGTCGCGGTCAGCGGCAATGATACCCTGTGGACTCCTTCGGCACGGGACCTTTATGAGCAGAAGATATACGGGGATGATTCCGGCTCTGCGCTGAATGATTTCCTGAAGGCTCTGTATGAATATGAGGGCAAGCAGTACAATTCATCCCTTGACTATTATACCAGGGCAGTGGAAAAGTCCGGCGAGGCATCGGACGGAGAGCCTGCGGCCTCTGTCATGCCGTCTGACATTTCCCGGTACTATGCTGCATTCTATCTTATGAACAGGGGTGTCCTCCGTGCGGAAATGATAGATTTCATATCTTCCATTGAAAGCAATGTCCAGGTGCTCACCATGGATGATGCCGGTGCTACGAGGGCGCGTGTAAGGGACAGGGTGAGCCGTCAGTATGACTATTCTGATGCAATCGCCGACATGCAGAAAGCCGCGGAGACTGTGCCTGACATCCCGTACATTTATTTCAACCTCGGCAATCTGTATTGCCTTGCCGCCGAGCATGTGCAGTCCATTGAAAATTATACGCGCGCCATAGAGCTGTATCCATATATGGGAGATGCCTATTTCAACCGTGGCCTGGTGCTCATCTATCTCAAGGACAGGGAAAAAGGCTGCATTGACCTTTCCCGGGCAGGAGAGCTCGGCGTCGCGGATGCATATAATGTCATCAAGCGGTATTGCGAGGAAGAAGAGTAAAGATCGGACAGAAACCATTTTTTGACGGAATCAATACAGACAATCATGATAAAGGCAGTAATATTCGATTTGGGAGGTGTCCTCATTGACCTTGACCTTGAAAGGTGCAGGAAGGCGTTTGCCGAGGATGTGGGTTACAGGAAAATAGATGAACTTCTGGATGCCTGGCATCAGAAAGGATTCTATTCGGACCTGGAGGAAGGCAAGCTGTCGGCAGATGAATTCCGCCGGAAAATAATCGAAGGTTCTGTCTCTGCCGGGCATTCTGTTCCGACCACCGAGTCTGTGTCGTGTGCTGAGTCAGTGCCGTCCACCGAGTCTGTGCCGTCCACCGGGTCTGTGCCGGCAGTGTCTCCTGATGAAGTAGACCATGCGATGTGGGCCCTGCTGACGGGAATTGAACCTTATAAAATTGATTTCCTGAGGGAATTGTCCGGAAAATATGACCTGTATCTGCTCAGCAACAACAACGGCATTTCAATGGTCAGATGCCGTCAGATTTTTAAAGAGGCCGGGCTGCCGATGGAAAAAGTCTTCAGAAAGCAGTATCTCTCATATGAGATGAAGATGCTCAAGCCATCTCCGCAGATATACAGGGCTGTCATTGACGATATCGGCCTTTCTCCTGATGAAATGCTTTTCATAGATGATTCCGTGTCCAATGTCGCTGCTGCGGCATCTCTCGGAATCCATGCCGTGCAGTATGTGCCTGGCGCTGACCTGCGCGCGGCTGTGAATGCCGGGCTGGAGGGCGACGGGACATGTTGAGATTCATGAGCCTGTCAAGCGGGAGCTGCGGCAACTGCTATTATCTCGGTACTGGAGAAGACGGACTTCTGATAGACGCCGGAGTCAGCCTGAGGAAACTCAAGAAGACTCTTGAGGAAAATTCCCTGTCCGTGGACTCGTTCTCCGCAGTGCTGGTCACCCATGACCATCTTGACCATATAAGGCATCTGGGCTCTTTCTGCAAGCGGCTTCACAAGCCCGTATATACTACGGATGAACTCAAGGCGGCTCTCATGCGCCATACCTTCACTGCCCCCTGGTTCGGCGGCTGCTCCCGTGTGCTGGAACGCGGGGTGTGGAACGGCCTCGGCTTTGCCTCGGTCCGTTATTTTGTCGTCCCTCATGATGCCACCCAGACCGTCGGTTATGCCATTGACTGCCAGGGCCACAGATTCGTCATTATGACTGACCTCGGCAGGATGACTGATGAGGCGGTTGAATTGGCTTCTTCAGCCGATACGGTGGTCGTCGAGTCCAACTACGATGTGGACATGCTTATGGGAGGCTCCTATACATATGAACTGAAGATGCGCATCGTGCAGGGATACGGACATCTGAGCAATGACGAATGCGCGTCTGCAATCAGGCGCTTCTGGCATCCCGGTCTGCGCAACATTTTTCTGTGTCATCTCAGCGAGAACAACAATACGCCTGACCTTGCGTTCCGCTGCTCTTCGGATGCTCTTCAGCAGCTCGGAATCGAGAAAGGCACAGTCTCCCTGCGCTGTCTCCCGCGCCGAACGCCTTCTCCGCTGTTCGTGCTGTAAAACAGCCATTGTTCCTGGTATAATTGGAATCAGCAACGCGCCCGGCGGAGACTTGAAATTCTGTCCACCGGGCGCGCTCTGTCAGTATCCGAAGATTTCTTCGAGCGAAACTTCCTTGACCGGACCGAGGGTCCTCAGGAATTTCGTGTCGATGTCGTTCTTGTCACCGAGGATACCGTAGGTGTAGCAGCGGCCTTTCACCCATTTCTCCTGAATGGCCTTGACATCATCGAGGGTCATCGTCTGCACCGCTTCGAATATCTGTCTGTCAAGAGGCTCGGAAAGCCCGAGTTCCCTGTCATTGATGTAGTTCCAGAGAACCTGGTCGCGGACGGTGCGCTGTGTGCGGATTCTGTTCAGCATTGCTTCCTTGGCGATGTCAAATGCAGCCTGTGATCCCGGCATGTCGTTGATGATTTCGTCGAATGCTTCCACTGCCTGTCTCAGCTTGTCGTTCTGGGTGGCGATGAATGCGAGGTAATAGTAGTCGCCGTCAAGGAAATACGGGGAAACAAGCTGTGCCACGGCCGTATATGCAAGGCCTCTGGCTTCCCTCATCTCCTGGAACACTATGGTGTTCATCCCGCCTCCGAAATATTCATTGTAGAGGGCGATTCCCGGTTCATCCGGTATGCTGAATTTCTCTCCTCTGTCCGAATACTGCATCATGTAGAGCTGCTTGGCGTCATACTGGGCAAGCACGACGCTTGTCTCGTCCACTTCAAGCCCTTTGGTGAATTTCTTCTCGAGAGGCTGGAGCTCTGCAGCTGTCTTGTGATGTGCATCGAGGGATGCAGTGAACTCCTTCCGGCTCTGCGGACCATAATAAAGCACTTCATGCTGCTTGTCCATCAGGCTGCGGATTTTGCCGAGGAGAGCCTCGGAAGTAAGGGCTTCTACGGCAGGGTTGTCAAGAACTGTCCTCTTGATGAATTCAGGCCCGTACACCATGTATCTCTGGAGTGCCCCGAAGCAGCTTCCCTGGCTGAGCTTGGCGTTTGCCCTGCTTCTGAAGAGGTCTGCCTTGAGATTGGCGAGGATGTCCTCGTCCGCCTGTGCTCCGCTGATCAGGCTTTCCACGATGTCCATTGCTTCTCCCATGTTCTCGCTCAGGCCGGAAATCTGGACTGTCGTCTGGTTGGCTCCGGCATATATCCCGAATGAGCAGGCGATGTCATACATCCTTGATCCTATTTCTTCTGCGGACATTTCTTCCGTGCCGAGGTACGAGATATAGTCTGCCGCAAGATTGAGGGCCGGGTCGGTCTCCGTGCCCATGTCAAAGACATAGATCAGGGAGAAGAGGTCGTTCATCTCATTCTGCTTGTAGAGGACTTCTACGCCCGGACGGGCCTCGAACTTTGACATGTCTTTCGAATAATCCACAAAGACTGGTTCGACAGGCTTGACCGGAGTGTTCTGGACTTCTGTGAGGAAGTCACTCTGCTTGTCCCTGTTGGTGACAATCGGCGTAATCTTCGGCGCGGCTATCTTCTGCACCGTCTTGTCTTCACCCTGGAGCTTGTAGACGACGGCATAGTTTTCTTCCCCGAGGTAAGTGTTGGCCCAGTCAACCACATCCTGCTTGGTAATCTGTGCCATGCGGTCAAGCATCTGCACTTCGTCGGCCCAGTCGGAGCCATTGATGAATGACATCACATAGAGCATTGCCCTGTTGGAATTGTCTTCATAATTCTTCATCATGTACATCTTGTAGTTGTTGACCGTGGCCTCGATGAGGCTTTCATCAAAGTCCCCGCTGCGGAGCTTGGCCACTTCTGCAAGAAGCAGGTCGCGCACCTGGTCAAGAGTCTGTCCGGCCTTAGGCCTTGCCGACACGATGAATGACCCGTAGTCAGGCTGATTGTTGTTGTATGCGTATGCCGAAAGCACCTTCTGCTGCTGCATGAGGTCAAGGTCAATGAGGCCTGCCTGTCCGTTGTAGAGAATGGAACTTACGATGTTTGCCACATCATTTGACTTGTCTGTAGCCTCAGGAAGCCTCCATCCTATGGTGATGTTCTCGGCTTCAAGCCCGTAGACTTTCTTTACCACCGGAGAGACGATTGGCTGTTCTTTCTCAAACTGAAGCTGCGGCAGCTCAGGGTTCGGCTGCATGTCGCCGAAATATTTTTCAATCACAGCCACCATCTCGTCAGGATCGAAGTCACCGGACAGGCAGATGGCCATATTGTTGGGCACATAATATGTCTTGTGGTAGTTCTTCACATTGGTGATGGAAGGATTCTTCAGGTGCTCCTGTGTGCCGAGCACTGTCTGTGTCCCGTACGGATGGTGAGGGAAGAGGGCGGCATCCATGGCTTCGGATACTTTCCTGCTGTCCTGGGTGAGAGACATGTTCTTCTCCTCGTAGATAGTCTCCAATTCAGTATGGAAGCCCCTGATTACCGGGTTCTTGAACCTGTCGGCCTCAATTCTTGCCCAATTTTCGATTTCGTTTGAAGGAATGTCCTCCACATATACCGTCATGTCCTGTGAAGTGAAGGCATTTGTCCCCTTTGCCCCTATGATTGACATGAGCTTGTCGTATTCGTTCGGAATGGCAATCTTTGAAGCCTCATAGCTGATGGAGTCAATCTGATGGTAGATTGCTGCCCTTTCCGCCTCGTCTTCGGTCTGCCTGTACACTTCAAAGAGCCTTTCTATCTCATCAAGCATCGGCTTTTCTGCCGCATAGTCCGATGTGCCGTAGTTCGGCGTACCCT
>JADIMJ010000061.1 GCA_017694835.1 Candidatus Cryptobacteroides gallistercoris | reverse complement strand
TATTTCACTCTCTCTTCAAACACCTGCAGAGTCTTATTGACATGGTAAACCTGAAGCGCGGCCTGTGGAGGCCCAAAATGCTGTCCACCGGGCGCAGTTTTGCGGGAAAATCGCGGCCGTCGGTGCCACTTTGTACCCTCCATCGGGCGCGGCAGAAATGACAGAAAAAAATTCGCGGGGCAACCGGAACGGCCACCCCGCTACTAAACTTAACCTAAACTTAAACTATGAAAAACTTCGTCGCGAAGATAATGATTTTTTCCCGCTGGACAAGTCAAATTCTGCGAATCTTGGCATAATTCAGCATGAGAATCTTCTCCCCATGCTCGTCAAAGGCTATTTTTGCCTTCAGGCTGGATTTGTCCCCCGATATCGATACAATAGTCCCGAACCCGAAGCGGTTATGCTCGACCCGCTGTCCCTCGCGCAGCTCAAGCACCGGTGTAGGAATGAAGTCCTCATCGGGGACCCGCTTGGGCACAGGCCTTGACGCCGGTGCCGGCCTGTGGAAGGAAGCCACTGTGTTGCGCGGAGAAGATACTCCTGACAGTCTCTTTTCCGGGCTGGCATTCCGCTCCCCGGGCACACCGGAAGCACGGTCCGCATTTCTTTCCGGCAATGATGACTTCGGCGGCAGAGGATTCATTATATACCTGCTGTCAATCTCTCTGATAAAACGGCTCGGCGAATTTGACTCATGCTTGCCGTTGCGCATCCTTGTTGCCGCAAATGACAGCCATACGGCTTTTTCGGCCCTGGTGACGGCGACATAGAACAGGCGCCTTTCCTCTTCAATGTCCGCTTCTGACGCCAGAAGGCCCCCGGAGGGAAAAAGGTTCTCCTCCATGCCGGCAACAAACACATAAGGGAACTCAAGTCCCTTTGAAGAATGTACCGTCATCAGGGATATCCTGTTGCTGCCGTCCTCGTCATCCGTCATGTCCACCGCGCTCAGGAGAGACACGTTTTCCAGATAGTCGCTGAGCGTAACAACCGGCAGGTCACAGTCCTCGGGACCTTTGCCGTCCTCAACCGTACCGTCAGCCTGCATTTCCTCAAAATATTCATTCTTCTTTTCTTCAGAAAAAGAACTTACGCTGTCAAGGAGTTCCTCTACATTTGACAGCCTTGACTGTCCTTCAATGCTTGTGTCTCCTTTCATAGAAGGCAGAAGTCCGGAATCAGCCGCTATTGCGCCTGTCACGGAGTATGCATCTTCAGACACAGCCCTGGAGTTGAATGCCGATATCATATTGCAGAAGGCGGCAATCCTTGATATCGCAGCCGGCTTCAGTCCGTATGTCTCCAGACCGGGGGCAAGGCCGGCCGCATGAAGGGAACACCCCTTGTCCGAAGCCGCAGCCGCCAGGGCGGCAAGAGAAGTGTCGCCGATACCACGAAGAGGCTTGTTCACAATGCGCTTGAACGACTCGTCGTCATTCGGATTGACGGAAAGCTTGAAATATGCCATCATGTCCTTTACCTCGGCCCTCTCGTAGAACGAATGTCCGGAGAAAATGACATACGGCAGATTGCGCTTCCGCAGTGCCTCTTCAAGGGCCCGGGACTGGGAATTGGTGCGATACAGAATCGCAAAATCCTGATATTGCGCATGCTCTGACTGAATCTCGGATACTATTTCAGAAGCTATCAGATATGCCTCCTCCTGCTCCGTATAAGCGTTGATGAGCTGTATCTTCCGGCCTTCCTCTCCTTCAGAATAGCATGTCTTCGGGATTCGGGAAGTATTCTTTGCTATGAGAGAATTCGCGGCATCGACTATTGTCCGCGTCGACCTGTAGTTCTGCTCAAGTCGGAAAAGACGGCATTGAGGATAATCTTTCCTGAAATTCAGAATATTCTCTATCTTGGCACCTCTGAATGCATAGATGGACTGGGAGTCGTCCCCGACGACACACAGATTGCCGTGTGCTCCGCTGAGCTTCCTGAGAATGTTGTACTGGGCAAAATTGGTGTCCTGGTACTCGTCCACCATGATATATGAAAATCTGCCGGAAATATCTTCAAGGGCTTCCTTGTTGTCCCTGAGCAATATATTCATGTTCAGCAGAATATCATCGAAGTCCATGACACCTGACTGTCTGCATTTTTTCGCATACAGCAGATATATGTCACCTGTTCTCGGCTTCTTGCGCGCTGCGTCATTCTGCATTATTTCCGGTTTCGAGACATATGCCTCTGCAGTATAGAGATTGTTCTTTGCCATCGATATGCGGGACAGCACCTCCTTGGGCTTGTAAATCTTCTCGTCCAGCTGGAGTTCCTTTACGCATGCCTTCACTGCACTGACAGAATCACTTGTGTCATAAATCGTAAAACCGGAAGGATATCCGAGGCTTTCGGCATATTCCCTCAGAAACCTGATGAAAACGGAATGGAATGTTCCCATGAACAGTTTCCGGGCCTTCCTCTCCCCCACCATCGCGGCAATCCTCTCCTTCATCTCTGACGCAGCCTTCTTAGTGAATGTCAATGCCATGATACGCTCCGGAGCACATCCTCCGGCAAGGATATAGGCAATGCGGCTGGTCAGCACTCTCGTCTTTCCTGACCCCGCCCCGGCAACAATCAGCACCGGTCCCTCAATACAGCTCACAGCCTGCCTCTGCCCGCTGTTCAGCCCCTCTAAAATCACACTTTCAATGTTTTCCATAATGGGCGCGAAATTACAAAAAAAATGACTATATTCGCGGCGGTTTCCTGAAAATACTCAAAACGGTTTATATAATGTCAAACAACATCGATTTGAAAAAAGGGCTGGACATTCCCATCTCGGGAACAGCGGCCCTGAAGACCAGAAAGGCGATTGTGCCTGACGTTGTCGCTGTCAAACCGACGGATTTCCGGGGCCTGAAGCCGAAGCTGCTGGTCAGGGAAGGCGACAAGGTTCTCGCAGGAACTCCTGTCCTGGCCGACAAGGAGTCACCTGACATTCTCTTCACTTCTCCGGTAAGCGGCACGGTGGAGGCAATTGTCAGAGGGGACAAGAGAAAGTTGCTGGAAGTCCGCATAAAGGCGGATGCATCCCAGAAATATCTTGATTTTGCCGTCGGAAATGCTTCAGAGCTCAGCGCGGACCAGATCAAGGCCCTTCTGCTGAAAGGCGGACTATGGCCTGCCCTCATCCAGAGGCCTTACGGCATAATTGCCAATCCTGCAATAAAGCCTAAGGCCATTTTTGTTTCCGCATTCTCTACGGCACCTCTTGCAGCTGACACCGAGTACATCCTCAAGGATGAGTTCTCCAATCTCCAGACGGCTGTGAATGCCCTCGGAAAGCTTACAGACGGGAAAGTACATGTTTCCCTCAATTCAGCCAACGCCGGCGGATCAGTTTTCCACAAGCTCGAGAATGTCGTCTTCCATTCATTCAGCGGCAGGCATCCGGCAGGAAACGTGGGAGTTCAGATCCATCACATCTCACCGATCATGAAGGGAGATACTGTATGGACCATCTCGCCTGTCATGCTGGCAGCAGTCGGAAAATTCCTCAATACGGGAAAATACGACATGACCAGACTGATTGCGGTGACCGGGCCGAAGGCAATCGAACCATCCTATGTCAAGGGACTTCCGGGCATATCGATGAAAGAC
>JADIMJ010000060.1 GCA_017694835.1 Candidatus Cryptobacteroides gallistercoris | reverse complement strand
ACAAGCCTTTCTTCCCTTGGCTGTGCAGCGGCATGACGGCTGCCCCTGTCGTCCTGTGCTGCTGGGAAGGCTTCGAGGCCGTGAAGGTAGTGAGGGCAATGGCCGGAACGACCAATGCCAGAAATGCAGCGCCGGGAACTATCCGGGGAGACTATGCCCTCAGTTCTCAGGAAAATGTCGTCCATACCTCGGACTCGGTGGAGAATGCAAAGGAGGAACTTGACAGATTCTTCTCACCTGAAGATTATTGCGACTATCCTTCGCCTCTGAACCAGTTCCTCTATGCTCCTGACGAGAAATAGAAAGGCGGGAGTTGTCCTGGCGGTCATTGCAGTCGGGCTGGCGCTTGTCATGTGTGTGCCGGAATGCGGCCACAGGAAATCAAGGACAAAGTCAGCGGAAAGGGAAAAAATGCCGCAAGCTCAGATTTGAGAACCGCGGTTCAGGCAATCTGGACGTGGCCGCATATGGTATCGGTGATATAGTGGTCTACAGGGGAGAACCTGTGCCGAACGACCTCTTTCCAAGGCCTGTGCCGGAATGCCCTTACACTGTCGACCTGATAGACTTGGGCTCTCCATATATACATTATGTGTCTCCGATGGGTGACCGCAAGGATGAAATCTTTTATGACGGAAGTACGCGGCGGAGATATTTTGAGATTGACGGCAAGCGCATCTATAAAGGATTTCTGCTCCAGACCAGCGTCCATTTCTCCCTTGACTACGGAGCCCTGTCCGGTACTGACGGGGCGGGGGCAAGTGTCCTCGGAGGTGCCGCCGCGGGTGCCGCCTTCGTCCCTGCCGGGATTGCTGTCGGCGGTGCCGTGGTAGGCAGTACATTGATAGGGGCTGCCGCATTCCTTATGCTTGCCGCAGGAGGCGAGGCCATGGAAAACTCATGTGCTGCTTTCAATACTTACGGCCAATACAACAGCGTGACATTTACCGTAGCCTGCTACAAGCCGTACATAAACGCGGATGACTACAGGGAGACGCTTCTGATAGGCGCCGACCATAAGGTTGTGGCTGAATTGTCCCTCTATGAAACAATGGAGCCCCAGACCGTGACTGTGCCGATTGACGGCTGCGGACAGCTGATGTTCAGGCTTTCCAATACGGACAACTGGTCCGGACAGTTCCTTTTCTATGACATCAGGCTGACAAAGGACAGGCTTCCGCTCAATATTCCGGAGGCAGTCCGGCCGCAGGAACAATAATTTCCACCCCCCTTTATGCTGGCCCTGTGTGTCTTTGGGTCAGATTCTGCCGGGGCTGCTCCTGTCGGAAGGGAGAAGGCTGCTGCAGCTGCTGAAGCTTTCTGGAATTCTGTCCCGGAGACAAAGAGTTCATGTGCCGTACTGAAGTTTGTCGACGACAGCCGGGCAGCGGCAGCAGGAATTCCTGCATATTATATTTTTGAAAATGTTGCCGGCAGCGGGTTCGTGATAATTTCCGGGGACGACAATCTCCCTCCTGTGCTCGGATATTCTTTCGAGTCTTCCCTGGGGGAGGGGGACTTTCCTCCGAATTTCCGTGAATGGCTTGACTATATGTCGCTGGCCGCAAACAGTCCGTCGGCATTGTCTGTCTCAACCAGATTGCCGTCCTGGGGCTGAAGCCGGATGAAGGAGGCAATTATGTGGAGAGTCTCGGCTTTATGAAGTATTCCGATGCGGCGGGTGATTTCAACGGTCTGTCAATCCGCTACGGCACCATTGCGCAGGAACAGTATTTCAGCATGAACTACGGCCTTATCTACAACAGGGGGGCTGTGGATTTCAACGGCGAAATCTGCTTCGCCCTTGCGGACAGGACCGGGAACATCAGGGAAGTGCTGGAGTCATGGGCTGCAACAATTGCCGGCACCGGGCTGAGAGGGGACAAATCCCTGTATGTGTCCTCTCCTGTAGTCCCCGGCGACCGCGTAAGGGCATATTTCCGTACTCAGAACACACCTGAATGGACAGTCATAACAGGAAATGAAGACAATGGCTGTGTCTGGGAACTCGTAGTCCCCGGAGACGAACCTCCGGCATATGACGGGACGGTGGAGGAGGAGACTTCGGTCCGCTACAGCAAGACCGGCGGGATACTCCGGGTCGGCCTCCCTGAGGATGTCTCATATGTCCTGAAGGATGCCGGCGGCACAGACATTACGTCTTCATGCGTTGTGACAGGCGATGTCCTTGAGATTGACACTGCCGGACTTGAAGCCGGTACATACACCCTCGTCCTGAGCCGTCAGGATGACGTAAAAGAAATCTCCCTGACATTCTGAAAATATTTCCGCAGAGGCTGTCATGAAAAATTTCAGCGGCTTCTGAAACATTTTCATAAGAAATCCTGTATAACAATAGTACAAGACTAATCGTCAATGGGGATGTTCTGGTTTTGACAGCGCATGACATCGGACGGTAAGCACGCCGGGCGTAGGGGACTTGCCCGTAAATCCCAGTCTCCGAACAATTAGTTGGCAACAACAACTACGCACTCGCTGCCTAATCTGCCAAGCAGTTTAGCTTAATCGTCGCCGCCAAGGCTGCGGCAACGACGAGTATCCCTCCGGGCTTCAGGCCGGTCATGTCCGGAATACGGGGTATCATCCAGACCGGATGCACAGGAGGACTCCTTTAAATCCTGCCAAGTCCCAAAGGATAAGTGTACGGTAGCCTGCCTCCCGGCAGCCGTGCGCCGACAATCAAAGAGAGGCTAAGCGTGTAGAAAGCTGCCTGGTGCGGCGTTTGGACGGCGGTTCGAGTCCGCCCATCTCCACAATTGAGTGATGCCGGGAAATTTTTCAGATACTCTTACTTTGTCCGATGCCGTGAGGATTTCAGGTCCTCTGGCATTCAACATCATGTTCAAGCCGGCAGGTTCCCTGTGCAATCTTGACTGCCATTACTGCTATTATCTGGACAAGGCCGGAATCTACAGGGGACATGAGCCCCGGATGAGCCTTGACATGCTTGAGGTCTGCATCCGGGAATATATAGAAGCCAATGATGTGCCGGAGGTGACATTCAACTGGCACGGCGGAGAACCCCTTGTCATGGGCCTCGATTTCTACCGCAAGGCCGTCGCCCTTGAACAGAAATATGCCGGAGACAGGATTGTCCGCAACACACTGCAGACAAACGGTACTCTCATCACTCAGGAATGGGCTTCTTTTTTCCGTGACAATGACTTTCTCATAGGCATTTCAATCGACGGGCCGCAGGATATCCACGACAAGTACAGGAAAGACAAGGGCGGGGCTCCTACATTCGCCAAGGTCATGCATGGACTTGGCATACTGCACAGGGCCGGCGTCAGCTACAACACGATGTCAACAGTCAACAAGGCCAGTGAGGGCAGGGGACTGGAAGTCTACAATTTTCTGAAGGGCATAGGCAGCCGTTATATGCAGTTCATGCCTGTGGTCGAGCATGTCAAATATCCCGCGGGCAAGAACGGAAAGCCCATGAAAGGGGCCCGGCCCCATATCGTGTCCCCGGACGAGGAGGGGGCTGTCATTGCCCGCTGGTCCGTGGACCCGCTTGCATTCGGCCGTTTCCTTACGGACATTTTCGACAGCTGGGTGCTGAATGACGTGGGCAGGTATTTCGTGAATATCTTTGATGCCGCCCTTGCCCGCTGGTGCGGGGAGATGCCGGGCACCTGTGCATATGCCGAGACCTGCGGAGGCAATTCAATCATTGAGCATAACGGAGACGTATATTCCTGTGACCATTTCGTATATCCCGGGTACAGGCTCGGAAATGTAGTCGACGGAGACCTGCGGGAGATGATGACTTCAGAGGCGCAGACAAGATTCGGGATAGGGAAGAGGAATTCCCTGCCTGTGAGATGCCAGAGATGCGAATGGCGCTTTGCCTGCAACGGAGAATGCCCAAAGCACCGTTTCAACCGGACAGAATCCGGAGAAACAGGCCTGAATGCCCTGTGTGAGGGATACGCAAAGTTCTATTCGCATGTGGCCCCATATATGGAGAAGATGAAGGAACTGCTTCTCAGACAGCAGGCACCGGCAGGTGTAATGCTATGGGCCAGAATGAAAAAAAACGGAATTGTCTGAAAAATCACGCAAAGCGGTGATGCCTTTCACTGAAGTTTGTATTTATCTTTGCAGAGAATATTCCTGATATGTCTTTCAGATAAAATATATTTGATACATGGAATTTTAACCCCAGATTTAATTATGACAAGAAAATTTACAGCCGCATTGCTGCTCCTGCTTGTTTCCGCCGGATTCAGCGGGGCCGTATCAGCAAAATGCGATGATGACGACTGCGACTCACAGAAGTATGTCCGCAAGAGTTTCTTCAATTTCTCCTATCTCTCGGACAAGCTCAGGCTTTCGGACGAGAATTTTAATTTTGAAAACCTCGAAGGCGTCTGGGATGAGGCCGGGGATGTCATTAATGACAATGTCAAGGGTGTCAGGAACAACTATGGCTTTTCCCTTACCCGCGGACATACCTATGCCTTCCACAAGAAGCCGATTGCCCGTCTCGTGACCATCGGCCTTGACGCGATTTTCTTCGATGTCAGCTATTCCAACTATTCCGTGGTGCCGGCATCGCTGGGCATGTCGCATCAGGAAGACGGCAAGATGACCGTCGTCACCGAAGAAATGCCGCTGCACAAGATGGAATACAGTCTCCAGGTAGGCCCGTCGGTGACAATCACTCCGGGAAAACAGCTTACAGTAGAGGCTTATGCGAGATATGCCCCGACTTTTTCCGCCGTACTCGTCGACAGGACCTTCGCCGGCAACTATGCCTCCATTTTTGTCGGGGGAGCATCGGTTTCCTACGGCAAGCTCGGCGTCGGCATTGAGGCCCGGGTGGGAAGCTGCGAGTACAAGCATCTCGGCGGGAAAGGCAATGTGTCTTTTGACGGAGGCCGCATCAATGCTTCAGGATTCAGGGCATTTGTCCAGATACGCTGGTAAACTGATCAGGAAACCGTAATCGAAGGAAAATCCGTAATCGAAGGAAAATCCATAATCGACGGGAAATCCGGAATCGGAAAACCTGATTGCAAACAATGGCCGCCGGCTCAGCAGGAAAGTTCGAGCCAGCGGTTTTCTTTTTCATCAATCATGGCCATGACGGCGCTGATCCGTTCCGATGCCTTCCTGAGGTCTTCAAATCCGAGAGAGCCGCCGCCAATCTGCTCTTCAAGCGATGCCTTTTCTTCATTGAGCGACTGAAGTTCCTTTTCAAGCTGTTCCAGTTCGCGCTGCTCCTTGTAGCTGAGCTTCTTCTTGGCGGAGTTTCCTTCTTTCCCGGCAGAGGTCCCCTCTCCTGCACGCCTGTCTTTCCTCTGTTCCCGGTCGCCGGATGTTCTGGCGGCCTTTTCTTCAGCTCTGGCCCGTGATTTCTGTCCGGCCTCATAGTCCCGGATGAATTCGCGGTATTCGCTGTAGCTGCCGGTGAAGTCCTTTACAATGCCGTCTCCGCAGAAGACAAACAGATGGTCGACGAGCCTGTCCAGGAAATGCCTGTCGTGGGAGATTATTATGAGTGTCCCCTGGAATTCCCTGAGATATTCTTCAAGTATGTTGAGGGTGACGATGTCCAGGTCGTTTGTCGGCTCGTCGAGTATCAGGAGATTGGGCTGCTGCATCAGGACAGTAAGCAGATATAGCCTTCTCTTTTCCCCTCCGCTCAGCTTTTCAATACGGTTGTTGAGCATGTCGTGGGGAAACAGGAACCGGCCCAGGAGCCTTGTGTCATTGACAATGTCAAGGACGGTGTCCTGCGGATTGAATTCCATGCCGCCCTGCCGGTAGTAGCCTGTCTTCAGGGATTCGCCCCGTTCAATGATTCCCGTCAGCAGGCCCTGTCCTTCCTTCCGGGCTGCTGACGGGTCGGAGGATACCATATCGGGAGAATAGTTTCCCGCGAGAAGGTTGATGAATGTGCTTTTCCCTGCTCCGTTTCTTCCGACTATCCCGACTTTCTCATATCTCTGGAAATTGTATGTGAAATGATTGAGGTAGCAGGTGTCTCCGTAATAGAATGAGACATCCTTGCAGTTGATGATTTTTGTGCCGAGCCTTGTGGTGCCATGCAGGTCTGACATCGAGACTTTCTGCTCGCTGAATCTCATCTCCGCCCTGTCCTTCAGTTCATGGAAGGCATTTATCCTGTATCTTGCCTTTCCTGTGCGTGCCTGAGGGGTACTGCGCATCCATTCGAGTTCCCGCCGCAGAATGTTCCTTACCTTGTCCGTCTCGGCATTCCTGTTGGCTATCCTCTCGGACCTCTTTTCAAGGTAATTCTGATAATCTCCCCTGTAGATGTACAGTGAACCGTGGTCGAGCTCCATTATGGTGTTGCATACCTTGTCCAGAAAATATCTGTCATGAGTGACCATCAGGAGCGTGCATCGTGACCGGGAGAGGAAGTTTTCCAGAAATTCGATGGCTTCGATGTCAAGATGGTTGGTGGGCTCGTCCATAATGAAGAAATCTGCCTCGCTCGCAAGCATTTCAGCAAGTGCCACCCTTTTGATTTCGCCTCCGGAGAGCTCCTTCATCTTCTGTCCGGGGTCCGTCAGACGGAAACTTGTCAGATATTGCTTCACGCGCCTTTCGTATTCCCAGAGGTGTTCCGTGTCAAGATGGTCCGTGAAGGGTGTGCTGTGTGCCATTATCTGGTCAAATATGCCTCTTTCCGGCTCGTAGTCATATTCCTGTTCAAGGAAGGCTATCCTTATGTCCTTGAGGAATAAAATCTTTCCTCCGGAGTCAGACTTGTCTTTCCCGGCAAGAATCCTCAGCAGGGATGTCTTGCCAGTGCCGTTCGGGGCGATGAGGGCCATCTTGTCCCCTTCGTTGATGTTGAAGCCGATATTCTCGAACAGGACCTTCGGCCCGTAGGACTTGGATATGTTTTCAATCTGCAGATAACTTGCCATATGTCAGAATTTTATTCGGATACCGAGCAGGGCCCTCGGAATCATGCAGCCATTGTAGAATCCTTTGACGGCAGGCGCATGGCCTTTTGCCTGTGACTTTTCGATATAATCCCTGACTGCCACGGCATCAGTACTTTTCCTGAGTCTGCGGAAATCCCTGTGTGCCCGGACTACAGCCTTGAAATATCTGAACCTGAGGGCAAGGAGATATACTCCGGCGGCGCCGCCGTCCAGCAGCATCCTCACGAAAATTGTCCTCCGTGCTTTTCTGACGGCCTTTTCGGGGGACATGCCGAGGGCATATGTCATGGCGAGGTTGTTGTCCAGCATCATCAGGTTGTTGCGGAAATTCAGGTAGAGCTTCCATGGGGAGTTCTGGGGAAGTGTCCCTCCTCCGATATGGTATACGGTGGAGGCAGGAATGACCCTGACTCTCCATCCGGCCAGCTGGGCCCTCCAACACAGGTCAATTTCCTCCATGTGGGCGAAAAATCTGTCATCGAGCCCGCCGAGCTCTCTCCAGACGGAGGAGCGTATCATAAGGCATGCGCCGGTCGCCCAGAAAACATCGGCGGGGTCATCATATTGCCCCGAGTCCCGTTCCAGCTTCTTCATCACCCTGCCGCGGCAGAAAGGATAGCCGAATCTGTCCATGTATCCGCCTGCCGCCCCTGCATATTCGAACATCTCCTTGTCCTGCCATGAATGCAGCTTCGGGGCGCAGATTCCGCAGGAAGGGTCCGTTTCCATACATTCGGCAAGCGGAGCCAGCCATTGTTCCGGCACCTCTATGTCGGAGTTTATCAGGAGGAAATATTTGCAGCTGATTCTCCCGAAGGCCCGGTTGTAGCCTCCAGTGAAGCCGTAGTTCCTGTCGAAAACCATTGTGCGGACATCCGGGAATTTCTCTGACATCATTTCCATTGAGCCGTCGGTGGAGGCATTGTCCGCGACAATCACTTCAGAATGGCCGTATGAACTTCCGCCCGTCGAATTCAGCCATGCGACGGATTTGAGCAGCGGAGGAAGGAACTGCTCCAGATAGTGCCTGCCGTTCCAGTTGAGTATGACGACGGCCGTGCCCCCTATGTCTATTTTCTCTTTCATGCCGTTTCTGTTTCTGTCCCCTTCGGTCAGTCTTGTCATCTTGAACCCAGATAAATGAATATCATTCCGGTCAGGATAAGAACGAGGTCAAGGGCCTTGGCCCTGAGGTTCTTTTCCCTGAACAGCATCACACCGCAGGCGAATGACACTATCACCGAGCCTCTCCTTATCAGGGAGACTACTGAAATCATGGAGTCCGGCCGGTTGAGTGCAGAGAAGTATGCGAAGTCTGCTGCCGATATGAAGACGGAGATGAGCGGAATGGCCCAGCTCCAGTGGAAGGCCGTGGTATGCCGCCTATTGGGGTACCAGAGGACAGCGCATACGGCCGTCATTATGACGAGCTGGTAGAGATTGTACCAGCTTTGTACGAACATCGGGCTCAGTTCTCTCATTATGTATTTGTCGTACAGCCCGCTTATGGCCCCGATGACTGCTGCTGCGGCCACGGCCCAGATCCATCTGTTGCGAGCGAAGTCCACCTGCTCCCTTTTGCTTGAGAGACTCAGGAGGAAAAGGGACACGACGGAAAGAATGACTCCTGTCCACTGATATCCGTTAAGCCTTTCTCCGAAGATGAGCATGGCACCGACCAGTACGAGCACCGGTCTTGTGGCATTGATGGGCCCGACGATTGTTATCGGGAGATGCTTCATCCCGAAATATCCGAAAATCCAGGAGGCCAGCACTATGAATGCCTTTATGATTATCAGCAGATGTGCGTGCAGGAGGCTGCCCGTACCTGCCCCGGAGGTCTCCGGATGTCCTGCATAAGGGGAACTGTCAAGCATTGTCCCGGAAAACCATCCGGCCCCGGTTGCGCTGTCTATTATGAACGGCGAAAAGATGACAGTCGTGAACAGTGTATTGAAAAACAGCACCGGAAGGACAGCATTGTCTTTCAGTGCCGATTTCTTTGAAGTGTCATAAAGCCCGAGCAGGGCTGCCGACACGAATGCCAGAGCAAGCCACATCCCCGGACGGATTATTCTCCGCGGTTGCAGTGGCCTTCACCGTGGCCTCCGCAGCATCCTCCTTCACCATGGCCATGGCATTCATGTCCCTCTTCGTGTCCGTGTCCGCCGCAGCCTCCTTCTCCGTGTCCGCCGCAGCAGCATGAATGCACATATTCTCCGTGCAGACCTTCCTTCAGTTCCTTTTCTGTGGCTTCCCTCACTGTGAGGATTTCTCCTGAAAAGTTGAGCGTCTTGCCTGCCATAGGGGAATTGAGGTCCATCTTTACCGTATCTTCCTTGACTTCAAGTACTTTTCCCGGTACAACCCCTCCGTGGCCGTTGAGCATCGGTATTGTGTTGCCGGGCACGAGGAGGCTTTCCTGGATGACACCGTTCACTTCAAATGCCTGTTTCGGCAGGTCAATGATTCTGTTCGGGTCAACTTCCCCGTATGCTTCCTCAGGAGCAAGAGTGAAGGCGAATTTTTCACCCGGCTCCAGTCCGGTTATGTTTTCCTCGAACTTTTCCAGAAGGGAGCCTGTCCCGTGGATGTAGTCAAGAGGTTTTTCCCTTGTAGTCCTGTCGGCGATTTCACCGTCCACTTCAAGCTCATAGCAGAGCTCAACCACTTTGTTTCTGTCGATTTTCATCGTATTCCTTTTATTAAATGTCAGTCACTGGATGTCCATTGGCCCGGCTGCAGCGGCGGCGTCTCATGCGCTGAAGTCCACTTCGGCGAATGCAAGTGACGGAATCTGCCATCTGCTGCATTTCCTCGCGTCGCTTCCGGCGGCAGTCAGGCTGTTCCACAAAGTCACCATGTTGCCGGTAACAAGCATTTCCCTGACAGGTCCTGCCATTTCTCCGTCGCGGAAAACGAAGCCTTCGACACCATATGAAAAGTCTCCGGTGGTAGGATTGCAGTTGCCCCCGTTGAACCCGCATACATAGATGCCGTCTTTGCAGCATCTGAACATATCCTGCAAAGATATCGCTTTTTCTGCTGATTGCAAACCGGAATCTGCCGCCCAAGGCATGAGTACGGGTCTGGAAATACCTTCCACAGTAGGCGGCAGTCCTGTTTTTTCAGACATATATGTGTTTATGAAATATTCCATGACCGTTCCTCCGCTGATGACCGGACAGTCTTTTGTGGCGACACCCTCGGAATCATAGAACCTGCTTCCCGGGCGGCCGCAGGTCCTGGCAAGGTCCATCAGAGTGAGGCCTTCGGCAAATATTTTCCTGCCGAGGCTGTCCGTGAGAAACGAATTTTTCTGCTGCAGCGACATGGCGTTGAGTGCTGACACAATCGGGGCCACGAGCCGTGAACTTACGCTGCTGTCGACAATCATATTGTATTTTCCGCTCCTGCATTTCTCCTGTCCGATCTGGCCGGCGGCCCGCCGGAGAGCTGTTTCCGAACATCCGTCAATCGTGAGCCCGGACATGAAGGGGGAGGAATTCCACCAGTATCCGCTGAACAGGCTGCCATCATGGGTCCCGACAGTGATTTCTGCCGTATAGCCGAAGGATGTCTCTATGTGCCTTCCGCGGAATCCCCGGGAATCCAGGGTGAGGTTGTCGTCAATCGAGTCAGAATATTCGCATTCTTCGGATATTATGCTGTATTTCCCGTTTCCGGTGAGCATTTCTTCCGGAATCCTGCCTTCTTTGGCCTGCCGGAATATTGAGCCTGACATTGCCGCCGAGAGTCTCATGTCCTGGGCAATCATGTGCCGGCTTCTGTCATAAAGTCCTGTCTCATCGCCATCTGTGGCATCCTTTGCCGTCCTTGCGGGGTCCGGCAGTCTCCTGCACCTGTCTTCGGCGAGCATGCCGGTGGTCCGTACGGCTTTCTTCACGAAATCCATGAGTTTGCCTTCATCCGTTTCATTCGTAGAGAATGTGCCGTATCTTCCGTTGGCAAATATGCTGAGGCTGACAGCCCTGTCCGCGGAATGGCATACTTTGTCAAGTTCTCCGTTCAGCAGGGAGAGCGAGTCAGAAATGCTTTTGTCAAGGGCTACCCTGACCTGTGATGCCCCGGCTTCAAGTGCGGTGCTGATGCATTTCCGTGCAGCCTCCGCTTCGCAGGCCGTGATGATTCCCGGAGCCTGTCCTTTGCCCTGAGGCATTTCATCCGTCATTCTGTCCATATCATATCCGAAGTTTTCTTTTCCGGTCATTCGCCTCCGACCGTAAGGTTCTTTACGAGTACGGTGGGAATCCCGCAGCTCACCGGAACATTCTGTTCTTTGCCGCATGTCCATGTGCCGTCGTCGATTTTCAGGTCGTTGCCCACTGCAGCTATGTCGGCGAGTGCACGGGGGCCGTTGCCTATGATGTTTATGTCCTTCACCGGGGCGGTAAGCCTTCCGTTCTCAATCAGTCTTCCGCTCTTGACGAAGAATGTGAAGTCCCCTTCCCCTATGCGTACCTGGCCGTTTGAAAATTCGTCCACATATATGCCTTTCCTGACTGATGCTATGATGTCATCGGCCGAGGCTGTGCCGTTCTCCATGTAGGTGGCCCTCATGCGCGGGATGGGATTGAACCTGAAAGATTCTCTGCGGCCGTTGCCGGTAGGGGGGACTCCGGCCCATGCCGCGCTTATCCTGTCATGAAGATATGAATTGAGGATGCCGTCCTTTACCATCCATGTCTTCTGCCCGGGGACACCTTCGTCGTCGAAATTGCATGCCCCGCGGTTGCCGGGGATTGTCCCGTCGTCCACTATGCTGATGCCGGCGTCACAGATTTTTTCTCCTATCCTGCCGGAAAATATCGACTGTCCCTTCCTGTTGAAATCCGCCTCGAAGGCATGGCCCATGGCTTCATGCAGCAGGATGCCTGAGGCGCCTGCCCCCATCACGACAGGCATCTGTCCTCCTTTCGGCCTCCTTGCCTCGAATCTCGCGTCAATTCCGGACACGGCTTCAGCTGCCATCTCTTCCGCAAGTCTTTCAGTCACCATTTCTGTCCCTCTGCGGAAACTCCGTGATACCGACTTGCTTTCCGTCCTGCCCCCCTGGGTGAAGATGACGGATGCGACTATGCTCCCGCAGGGCCTGGTGTCGCATGCGAGCTCTCCGGAAGAATTGAACATCATTATGTCGCTCTGGGTTGCCGCGAGTCTTGCAATCACCTTGTGCACGCGGCTGTCCCTGCTCCGTATTTTCTGTTCCAGCATCTTCAGGAAAGGAATGAAGTCCGCCATATCCGCCTGCCTCCATGGGCGGGCCATCGGATACAGGCTGTGATTTTCAAGAATGCGGACATTCACGGGCGGGGTCCGGCGCCTGGAGGATGCTATTGCCGACGCTGCCTTTGCGGCTTCCGTCAGGTCCTGCATTCCGGTGGTCTCGGCATATGCGTATCCGGTCTTTTCTCCGTTCAGGACCCTGATTCCGGCTCCGTAGTCAGTATGGAATCCTCCGGATGTCACTTCGCCGTCACGCAGTGTCAGGTCACTGTATGTGGAATATTCAAAATACAGGTCTGCCCATGTCCCGCCGCTCCCGAGAGCAGTGGCGACAAGTGTCTCGAGCTGTGGAACGGTGATTCTGAATGTGTCCGGAAAATGTCTGCTGTCCGTCTTTTTCATATCCTTGTCAATCCGCATCGCATCTGCCTCCGTTTTCTTCAAGTGCCGTCCTGCGGATGAGCCTGTAAGTGTCATTGTCCTTTATGTTCATGATTTCATCCCGGCATCCTTCGGCTATGACCCTGAACGGTGTTATGGAATTGTCCGCAAGTATCCATCTGTCGCATATCGGGGCATAGTCCTCAAAAAAGTATCTGAGCCCCATGCTGTATCTGCGCCGTACAGTTTCTTCCGGGATATTGTGGCCTCCTGCCTCGACCCTCGCCTTCACCCTTGCCACGGCAAGGTCCGGGGAATTGAGCCAGAAATACAGCAGGGTCACCGTATATCCTTCATCCCTTGCCTGGCGTATAGTGTTCAGCAGAGTCCTTGTGGCAAGTGTGGTCTCGATGGCAAAGTCTTCCTTCCTCTGGAAGAGGTAGCGGATTTTCATGACCATGTATCTGCTGGCCTTGATTGAGGCGCGCTCCGGCGAAAACGGAGCAAGCCCCTTGGCGAATTCATCGGAATTCACGAACTGGCTGCATTCAAGCATTTCGGGCAGCAGAGTGTAGGATGCAGTCGTCTTGCCGGCGCCGTTGCATCCTGAGATAATGTAGAGTCTTGGCATAGTCTGCGGTCAATAGTCTTCTGTCATTTGCTGTGAGTGATTCCGTATCCGAAAAGCGCGAAGTCCCCTTTGCACGGGTCTCCGGGGAAAATGCCGGCAAAGGCGTCCGTGATTTCCCGGACTGTGGCGATGTCCTTCTGCCTGCGGCTTGTGAGCCCGAGGTCCACGGCCACATCGTGGACATGCACGTCAAGAGGTATCAGCAGCGCGGCTTTGTCGGAATTCTTCCACAGCCCCAGGTCCACTTTCCCGTCGTCGCGCACCATCCATCTCCGCATCATGTTGATTTTCTTGTCAGGAGCCCTGGGGTCAGGCTTGCGCCCGAATATCCTGCACCTTATCTCCCCGTTGTCCATGCCCTCGATGCTGTCCCTTTCCGAATATGTTTCCCTGAGCCTTGAGCATATGTCCGCGAACTCGCTCCATTTTACAGTGCGGTGCAGGCTCGAGGCGTCGTCCCTGTATTTCCCTTTCATCACATAGTCGTATGGTCTCCAGTTCATCTCGTCCATTGCCCTGATGCTGTCCCTGACTATCATTGCCCTGCGTCCCCATGCCAGATGAGCTGCAATCAGGGCTGTAATCTCAATGTCGGCAAGTATGCGTTCCCCTCTCCTGTACAGCTCCGCCATTCTGGCCGGGAATGCGATGGGGTCTTCCCTGAAATACTGCGGGTCATTGTATTTGTCTGCCCATGAAATGAGCATGTCTCTTGTCTCTTCGTTCATTCCGGCTGTCTGTATTTCTGCAAATTTAAGAAAACTTTCGCCATTAGTTTTAAGAAAATTTTCAGAACGGTTTCCTTCTGCTCTTCAGGCAAAGGATTTTCCCGGAGACAGGATGTCTGAATCTGACGGCGGCCGCATGCAGCCGGAGTCCGGGGGCGGATGCTGCCCCTCCGTACAGCCGGTCCCCCTTTATCGGGGCCCCGAGCCCGTCCCTGTGGGCGGCATGGACCCTCAGCTGATGTGTCCGGCCTGTCAGAGGGTGCAGTTCCACGGATGCGGTATTCCCTTTGATGGAAATGATCCTGTATTCTGTGACAGCCTCCCTTCCTGCTTCGGTGTCTGCCTTCTGCCTCGGCCGGTCAAGATAATCAGGGGACAGGGGAAGACTTATCCTCCCTGTCTCTCCTTCCCGGTGCGGCCATCCGTCCGGAATTTCCAGTTCCGCGAGATAGGTCTTGTCCACTTCTCTGTCTTCGAACTGTTTCCGGAGATTCTTCTGTGCCTCAGCTGTCCTGGCATAGACGATGATTCCGGAAGTGTCCATGTCAAGCCGGTGTACAGGCAGAATTTTGCCGTATGATGTCTCAAGAAGCTCCTGAAGCGAGGCACTGCCGTCTTTCCCGGGAACTGAGAGCATCCCCGAAGGCTTGTCTGCGGCAATTATGGCTTCATCCTCGTATATTGTCCCGGCCTCATATGTTTTTTCTGCCTCAGGCATGTCTCCGTCTGTTCCTTTGAGCATGAACTTCAGCAGGGGGCCGCACTTTCCGGTGCATGAAGGGTAGAACCTTCCTTCTTCCCTGACTTCATTGTCCGGACTCCTGCCGTACCAGAATTCTCCCATGGCCAGCGGCCTGAGCCCGTGCCGAAAGGCAAATTGCAGGAGCTTCGGGGCGGCGCACTCTCCTGTTCCGGCCGGAGGGACTTTCCCGACGGCGGCAAATATTGCCGAGATGCTTTTCTCTTCTCCGAGGGCATTGAGGACAAAGAAATTGTCAAAAGCCCATTTCTGCAGGGAATCGGACAGGGATTTCCGCTTCTCTTTCAGCAGCCTGACCTCTCCGTCTGCCGTCCCGGTGAGGAGCCTTGCCTCTGATATGCGTGCGTCATATGCGGCAGCAGTCCGGCGCAGGCTTGCCTTTTCATGCTGGCTTTCACGGATGAGTGCATTCAGGAGCATTTCCTTGTCTGCGGTGCCGTCAGTCTGAAAAGACCGCCATGAGATCTCCGGATAGTGCCTGACATCGTCTGCATCCGGCAGTATGGATGCCCCGAGGCAGCTGCGTATGCGTCTTCTCCGCATCTTTGACTCCTTCATCTCTGTCTCTTATACACATCTCCGAGCCCACGAGACATGGTT
>JADIMJ010000059.1 GCA_017694835.1 Candidatus Cryptobacteroides gallistercoris | reverse complement strand
TTAACAATTTATCCTTTGGCGCACCGGACATAAAAAGGTCCGTGCGGTAAATCCCTCCCACGCGGGCGCGGGTCCCTCCCGTTCACGAGGCCACGGGCGGCCACGCCGGCACGGACCTTTTCATGTCCGGCCAATGCAAATGATTATAACAGTACAAATTCCTATCAGTATCCCATGCAGTTCCTGAGGTCATAGATGGCCATGAGGAGCTGGATTCTGTGGATTGACTCGGCCACCCTGGCATTGTATTCGTCGTCTATCCTGGACATCAGGTCAGTCATGGTGATGACACCGTTGCGGTACTGCTCCTCGCCGGCGGAACGGATTGATTCTCTCAGTGCAATTATTTTCTTGTCACGCTCCAGCAGGGCCCTTGCCTTGTCGACGGAACTCCTCATCTGTACGGCATCAAGCCCGGCATTGAACAGGAATGTCTCCCTGTCCGACTCGATTTTCCGGATCTGGGCGTCAAGCTTGCGCTTCTCATCCTTTCTCGTGTACAGGGCGCCTATGTCCCAGGACATCCTGACTCCTGCCGTCCAGTATGGCTGGAAAGTATTCTCCAATATGTTCAGGCCCGGCCGTCCGACCCCTCCCTGCAGGGAAAGGGAAAATTTCGGGGAGATTTTCGAATTGAGCTGGCGGACCATGGCCTCCTGCTGCTGAAGCTGGGCGTCATACAGGCCGAGCTCAGGCCTCAGGATGTCATCCCGCATAAGCCAGTCTGCGTTTTCATCCGGGACAACGAATTCCTGCCCTGCCAGACTGGTCCCGGTAAGTTTTTCCAGCATTGCCACATATGTGCTGCGGTCTTTCTCCAGTTCCTCCCTCTGCTGCTCGCAATTGAGGATATTCACCTCTATCATCTCAAGGTCGGAACGGTAGGCCGTGCCGCTCTCGATGCATGCCTGTGCCTGCCGCGCATTTCTCGCCAGGCTTTGCATCAATATGCCGTTCTGCTTCAGCTGTCCGTCATAGAGCAGAATCCCGAGGAATATTTTCTCCACCCTCTCATTTATCGCATAGAGGGAAACCTCCACCTGCTCCTTCTGCACCCTGGCACCGGACGCAGCCACATCCTTCTGGCTTCCGGTCGTGCCGCCGTCCCAGATGGTCTGGCTGATTTCCCCGACAAGGGAATACTGGTCATGAGGCAGGTCAAATGTGAATCCCTGGATGTCGAACGGCATCTCCACCACATCGGACTGATATGTGGCCTTGCCGGAGATGTTAAGATGCGGGAGCCAGGACTTCGCAATGGATGCAATCTCATAGCGGGAAGCCTCCTCTATGAGATTGAGCTGCCGGATCTGCGGATAATTCTCTCTCGCCATCCTCATGCAGCTGTCGATTGTCACCTGCGCCCCGGCCTGCCGCTGGAGGACCAGAGAGGCAAGCAGCAGAGCAGCAATGCATTCAAGTTTTTTCACAATACTCATAACTGTCATATTACATACTCATAACTGTCATATCGCAGAAACTGTCATATCGCAGGATTACATCCGTTTTGCCCCGGATATCAGAGCTTTCCGTACAGCCTGTATCTGACAAGGGCTATTATTTCAGCCTTCCGGGCTTCAAGAAACGGATTATCAAGTGCGTCCGGGGCGACTCCGGTCAGCCTGCCGGCCACAGGCATCAGCAGGAATGCGGACAGGTTCAGGGTCACAATGTCTGCCATCAGCTGCACCGGGTCTATCCGGCAGATTCTGCCGTTTGCAATCTCTTCCTGTATCCGTCCGACATGGAACCTGAACACTCTCTCCATGACCGGAAGGAAATTCTCCTTCATGCGGTCTATGAGTTCGGGATTGTGAATCATAGTGTCATAGAGCAGCGGGACAAAGCGCGGGTGCTTCGCAAGGAAATCAAAATGAGTTGAAATACCTTTTTCAAGAGTCTCCCAGAAAGGTTCGTCCCTGGACATCACGGGACGGAACGACTGCATCAGTTCCCCGAGAATCTTCTCCAGAACTTTCATGAAGACATGTTCCTTGGTCCTGAAATAATAATGGAGCATGGCATGCGTGACCCCGGCCCTTTTCGCAATCAGTGTGGTGGTGGCCTGGTTGTATCCCATCTCGAGAAAAAGTTCCTCAGCCGCTTCCATTATTGCCTGCTCCTTGCTCTTCGGCCCCCGGCTCTCTATATTCTCAGATTTCCCCTTATTCACAAATGTCTCCATATTCACAGATGTCCTTATATTATTCGTCCTTATATTATTCACAGATATGTTTATATTCACAAATGTCCTTATATTCACAGATGTGTTTAACAATATTATTTAACAGCATTGTTAATACCTGTGCAAATATAGTTTTTTTTATCAATATGATGTCAATGAAAATGAGAAAAATGCCTCCCAACGGCCGCGGTCGACTATATGACAGTACCGCCTGCGAAAAACTCAATGACACCATGGAGCAGAGCCGGTACATTTCCTGAGGCGCGGCCGGTAGATATGTAAAACAGTGTCCGACGGCCGCGATTTTCCGGCGAAAGTGTGGCCGTTGGCATTTTGAAAATGCCGTCGGGCGCGAAAACCCCGCAAAACCGCGCCCGATGGACAGCATTTTGGTCTCCACCGGGCGCGCCGCAGAATGACTGTGCCGGCTACTTTTGTTCGGCTGATTTGTCTCCGGCAGTTACAAAATTGGGCGTTATGATATATATTTGCATCTCGTTTGATACAGTATGCTGACAATGGGAATGACACCGGACATGAAGAATGCCTGCAGGCTGCAGTTCATCACGCACTTTACGGAGAAATATTCGTATTTTGATGCGGCGATGCTGGCCCTCGAGGGCGGATGCAGGTGGATTCAGCTGAGGATGAAGGACGCCACGGAGGAAGAGGTGGAGCGCACAGCGGGGCTGATATTGCCTGAATGCAGGCGACGCGGCGCAGTCTTCATAATAGACGACCATGTGGAAGCCGCCATGAAGGCAGGGGCGGACGGAGTCCATCTGGGCAAGAATGACATGCCTGTGGACAAGGCAAGGGAGATGGCGGGAAACGGATTCATAATCGGAGGGACAGCCAATACTTTTGAGGACATC
>JADIMJ010000058.1 GCA_017694835.1 Candidatus Cryptobacteroides gallistercoris | reverse complement strand
GGCCAACTGAGCTACATCGGCGTTTTCCTTTCTTGGCCGTATGTTTTTCCGAAAGGGATTGCAAAGATAGATATTAATTCGGACTTTCCAAAACTTTTTGAATTTTTGTCTCTATTTTTATTGACATATTTATTGATGTTGTCACGGCTCATGATGTCATGGTTCCTAATCTGAAGCATTTTATCTTCATTTTCAGCCTTTTGGACTGCATGCTTCCATTTCTGCCGCGATTGTCCTGTATATGTTTTCCTGATTCAGTCCGCATTCATCCCTCAGCTCTTTCTGGCTGCCCTGGCTTATGAATCTGTCCGGAATTCCCAGTCCGGTTATTCTGATGCTGCTTTTCTTTTCAGCCGCATATTCGCTTGCCGCCCCGAATACTCCTCCTGCGAGACAGCCGTCTTCAATTGTAATCAGACTTGAGAATTCAGACAGTATCCTGTCCATCATCGCCCGGTCGAGAGGCTTGATATACCTTATATTATATATTGCCGGTCCTGTGCCGAATTTTTCCCTGTATGCCGCGGCTGCCTCAGCCGCCCTGTTTATCACTGGGCCGGCGCCGATGACGGCCACCTTTTCCCCGTCTGAAATCATTTCTCCCTGTCCCGGCGCAAGTATGCTGAATTCAGCGTTCCTCCAGTCTTTCCCTTCGCCGTAGCCGCGCGGATAACGGATGATGAACGGTCCTTCATCGGTGAGCGACGCCGTATACATCAGATTCTTCAGTTCGATTTCGTCTTTTGGGGCGGCGATTATCGTGTCAGGTATGCACCGGTATGCGGCAATGTCAAAGTTGCCGTGGTGAGTGGCTCCGTCTTCTCCTACAAGTCCGCTCCTGTCGAAGCATAATACTACTCCGAGTTTCTGCAGCGCCACGTCATGTATGATCTGGTCATATGCTCTCTGTGAAAATGATGAGTATATGTTGCAGAATGGTTTCATCCCTCCGGCGGCAAGTCCCGCGGAGAAAGTCACGGCATGCTCTTCTGCGATGCCTACGTCAAAGAATCTCTCCGGCATTTCCTTGGCAAGGATGTTCATTCCGCAGCCGGACGCCATGGCCGGAGTCACGCCCGTTATCCTCCTGTCTTTCCTGGCGAGTTCCAGAAGGACTTCCCCGAATACGTCCTGGTATCTGCTGGCTCCCGGCTTGGACGGCATGATGCGCTTCCCGGTAACGGGGTCAAACATGCCCGGTGCGTGCCATATTGTCTGGTCCTCTTCGGCCGGGGGGTATCCTTTGCCCTTTGTCGTAATCGTATGGAGTATTCTTGGGCCCGGCATGTCCTTCAGTCTCCTGAGGGCATCTATCGTCTGTTCGATGTCATTCCCGTCAATCGGGCCGAAATATCTGAATCCGAGCGCTTCAAAGAGGGCGCCTCCGGAGTTGTGGACGAGATGTGATTTGGTAGTGACCACGAAATTCTGGATAAGCTCCCTGAATTTCCCTTCTCCAATCATGTCCCAGACGCTTTTTTTCAGCCTGTTGTAGCCGGGATGGGTGGTGAGTTTGAGAAGATGTTCGTGTATCCCTCCGATATTTTTGTCGATTGATATGTTGTTGTCATTGATTATCACAAGGATATCAGTCTTGCTTATCCCTGCGTTGTTGAGCCCTTCAAAGGCAAGTCCTCCGGAAAGTGCCCCGTCACCGATGAGGGCCACGGTCTTTTTTCTGTTGCCTTCCATTTCGGCTGCCTTAGCAAGGCCGAGGGCGGCAGAAATTGAAGTGGACGAATGTCCGGTTCCGAATATGTCGTATATGCTTTCTGATCTTTTGGGGAATCCGCTTATGCCGTCCTTTTTTCTGTTTTTCTTGAAGAGTTCCCTCCTTCCGGTGATGATCTTGTGGGCATAGGCCTGGTGCCCGACGTCAAATACGATATTGTCATAAGGCGTGTCATAGACATAATGCAGGGCCACCATGAGCTCGACTGCGCCGAGGCTTGACCCGAGATGCCCTGGGTTGGTGGCGCAGCAGTCAATCATATAGTCCCTGATTTCAGCGCACAGGACCCTGAGGTCTTCTGTGCTGAAATTCTTTATGTCGGCCGGGGAGTCTATTTTGTCAAGGAATCTGTACATCAGCTCAATTTTTTTTGTTCGGCATGTCGATTTCAAGTTCCGGATGTCGCCTGGAGGATATGATGAGCATTGCCGCGACGGTTATGGCCGCGATGCCCAGCCCGATGAATATGAATTCTGCATTGACGGCCGCACTCATTTCCTGTGCCTTGTTCCCGGGTTGAGTGACGATGTCATTGAAGATTTTCCCTACAAAAACCGGCACGAGGAGCATGCCCATGTTTTGTATCCAGTATATCAGCGAATATGCTGTGCCGAGGCTCTTTTCCGGAATTATCTTCGGGACTGTCGGCCACATGGCCGAAGGCACGAGGGAATATCCTGTTCCGAGCAATGAAATGGCAAGGTAGCCGTAGAAGGATTCTCCCTGTGGGGCAAATGCCATTATGAGATGGGCGCAGAGCACGAGGACGGCCCCCGTCATCATCCATATTGTTGCTTTTCCCACTTTGTCGACAAGAGCCCCGAACAGCGGGGTGAATATGACCGTGAAGAACGGAATCATAGTTATCACCCATTTGGCCGCGTCAACATCCATGTCAAAGCGCGGGATGACTATGGCAGTGCCGAATTTCTTGAAGGAGATGATGCAGCAGTAGAAAAATACGCACAGGAGGGCAATCATTATGAATCTCGGATTGGTGAGGACCTTCAGTATGTCGCTGAATCTGAATCTGTCCTCCTCCTTGATTTTCCCTTTTGCGGAAATAATTCCCTTCTCCCTGTCGAATCTTGCGTCCATGGCAACGAATATTGCCCAGAGAATGCCTCCCGCAAGCATCATGCATAGCCCGGCTATCGCAGGCCGTGCAGTTTCGGCAAGCGTATATATTTCTCCCGCGGACTTTTCTGCCACGAGTACCGGCGAAAGAATGAATGCCGTGGCCGTGCCGAGCCTTGCTATAGCCAGCTGGAGCCCCATGGCAAGTGCGACATTCCTGCCCTTGAACCATTTTGCGATTGACCGCGTGACGGCTACTCCGGCGATTTCACTGCCGAGGCCGAACAGCATGCACCCGATATATGCTATTGTCAGTGATGTGGCCGGTTCAAGGCCGGAAGTTATCGCCGCCAGAACTGTTGCCGCCCCGGCAATCATCAGCCCGACGAAGACGGAGCCGACGGTGCGCACTCCGAACATGTCAAGCAATACGCCGCAGACCACAAGGCCTCCGCACACGCAGAGAAATGAGTAGCCGCCGGCATAGAACCCGTAGCCGGCACTGTCCCATCCGAGTGCCAGCATGTCAGGGTTCTGGAAAATATGCGACAATGTGGAGAACATGTCGTCGAAGAAGTACGATGCGAACATCGGTACCACGAGACATGCAAGGGCAATCCAGCATGCCGTGCTGCTTGCAGCTATATTTTTACCTGCCTTGTCCACTGTCCGGCCGTCATTTGTTTTCTTCCTTCCTGATGTTCGGAAGCTCGAGCCCGAATCCTTTCCTGCGGTCCTCAATCTTGAGCAGCAGGCTGAAGATGAAGGCCAATATGCCGAATGATGAGAAAATTATCATAGGCATCAGATAGCCTCCAGTCGAATTGAGGACTACTCCGATGAGCAGAGGCACGAGGCAGAGCCCGATGTTCTGTACCCAGAAAATAAGGCAGTATGCACTTCCCAGCACTTTTTCGTCGATGACTTTCGGGACGCTTGGCCACAGGGCTGCGGGCACGAGGGAGAAGCTTACTCCGAGAACTACTATCAGCAGCAGTGCAAACCATTTGTGCGGAAATACCGGCAGCAGGAATGCGAAGCTGAGATGGCAGACAATCATTATGACCGCACCTATCATGAGCATTGAGGCTCCCTTGCCCTTGTAGTCAAGGAGGAGACCCAGAAGCGGGGTCAGGCACATGGCAAGGATAGGGAAGCAGCTGAAAAGCTGTGAAGCGGTGGCGGCATCCACATTGAGAGTCACTTCAAGGAAGTTAGGGGCATACCGCTGGAACGGGAAGATTGCGGAATAGTAAAGCACGCAGAGCAGGGCCACGAGCCAGAACATCTTGCTTGTGAAGATCTGCCTGAGGTCACTTACATGGAACTCGTCCTCAGGACTCTTTTCTTCAGTGGCTTCTCCGGCTGCAATCAGTTCCTTGTCAAGCCTTGTGTCCATTATGGAGAAGACTATGTAGTTGATGAGTCCGACGAGAAGGAGGCAGGAGCAGAATGCCAGCGGGGCGACCACGGAGCCGCCGAACTTGCCGGAAATTGCCGGTGAAAGCCACATCACGGCGAACACTCCGAGACGGGCTATGGCCATCTCCATTCCCATTGCGAGGGCCATTTCCTTGCCTTTGAACCATTTGGCGATGGCCTTGGATACAGTGGTGCCTGCCATTTCGCAGCCGCAGCCGAATATCATGAAGCCCAGGGCCGCCATCTTTGCGCTGCCAGGCATTGCGGTCCACCAGCTGTCGAGCCATGCGCATGTCTCCGTGGCCTGGAACCAGTCGCTTATTCCGATGAATTTGATTCCGGCCCCGAAGACCATGAGGGATGCCGAAAGTATTCCCGTGAAGCGGATCCCCATCTTGTCGAGGATGATGCCCGCGATGATGAGGAAACCGCATACATTCAGTATGTATTCAGATGCCGCATATGTCCCGAATACTCCGCTGTCCCATCCCCGTTCACCTTCGATGAGGGATTTGAGCGGGGACATCACGTCCACGAACATGTATGCGAAGAACATCATCAGGGCGATGAGAATGAGGGCGGCCCATCTTGCCGCTGCATAGTCGTTGAGGAATTTTCTTATTGTTGCTGTCATTTTTTCTTGGGCTTTCCGGATTTCCGGTGTAGTTAATCTGATACTTTTATATCTGTAATGACATTCTGATTCTCCGGTGTCTCTATCTCATGATAGTGGCCTCACGGTCAGGACCGAGGGAAATGATTTTGATCGGGACGCCGAGATAATTCTCCATGAAGCTGATATAGTCCTTGAATTCCACGGGAAGCTCCTCTTCTTTCCTGCATCCGGTCAGGTCGGTGTTCCATCCCTTGAATTCGGTGTATACAGGCTCTATTTCGGCGTAGGTGTCAAAAGGAACCTGCGTGGTCTCTTCTCCGTCCACCTTGTATGAAGTGCAGACCTTTATGGTTTCAAATGAATCGAGACAGTCGGACTTCATCATGATGAGGTCAGTCACTCCGCTTATCATGACGGCATATCTGAGGGCCACCAGATCGAGCCATCCGGTTCTTCTCGGCCTGCCTGTCACGGCTCCGAACTCGTTGCCGATTTTCCTGAGCCTTTCTCCGGTCTCGTCGAAGAGCTCCGTAGGGAAAGGTCCGCTTCCCACCCTCGTGCAATAGGCCTTGAAAATGCCGTAGACATGCCCGATTTGAGAAGGAGAGATGCCGAGGCCTATGCAGGCTCCGGCGCATGCGGTGGATGATGAGGTCACGAAAGGATATGAGCCGTAGTCAATGTCCAGCATGGAGCCCTGTGCCCCTTCGGCAAGGATGGATCTGGTCTTGAGCGTCTCGTTGACATAGTATTCGCAGTCAATCAGCCTGAACTCCTTGAGGTATTCCACGGCCTCCATGAATGCTGCCTCTTCTGCATCCGGGTCACATTCGAAGCCCATCTGGCTGAGTGTCCTGACATGCCTTTCCTTGAGCCTGGCGTATCTTTCGCGGAAATTGTCTGCGAGGATGTCCCCGACACGGAGTCCGTTGCGGCTGACTTTGTCAGTATATGTAGGGCCGATTCCCTTGAGTGTGGAGCCGATTTTCCCCTTGCCCATGGCCGCCTCGTTGGCTGCATCCAGAAGCCGGTGTGTCGGAAGTATGAGATGGGCTTTCTTGGCCACCAGAATCCTGTCTTTTACAGGGACGCCGGTCTTTGCGATATTTTCGCATTCACTGCGGAATGTTATCGGGTCCAGGACTACGCCGTTCCCGACGATATTGATTGCATCTTCCCTGAATATTCCGGAGGGTACGGACCTCAGTACAAAGCTGTGTCCTTCGAAATGAAGTGAATGCCCCGCATTCGGGCCTCCCTGGAATCTTGCCACGACGGGATACTTTCTCGCAAGAACATCCACAATCTTGCCTTTCCCTTCATCTCCCCACTGGAGACCGAGCACTACGTCTGTTTTCATGTTATGCTGTGTGATTGTATGGTTTGTAATATGTTGTTTTCAGGATGGAATGTTGCTGCGGAACCGGCCGCATTCAGAACGGCAGGTCATCGTCGTCCTCACCCGGGGAAACCGGCGGGGCGGCCTGGCCGGCTGCTGCCATGGCCGGTGCCGCTGCATCTGTCTGGGGTGACGGTTCCTGTCTGTTCGGGGCAGAAGCCGGGTTGTCCGACTTTTTGCCGAGAAGCTGGAGATTGTCGGCGATGATTTCGGTAATGTATCTCCTGTTGCCTGACTGGTCTTCCCAGGACCTGGAGCGTATGTGTCCTTCCACAAAAAGCTGTGTGCCTTTCCTGACGTATTTTTCGACCATATCGGCATTCCCTCTCCAGGCGACTATGTTGTGCCATTCGGTGTTTTCCCTGAGATTGCCGCTGCGGTCCCTGTATCTTTCCGTCGTCGCAAGCGTGAAACTTGCCACCTTTGTGGCACCGGACCATGCCTGTCCACCTCCGTTGCCCTGGGCTGCGCCGTTGTTCCCGGAGGCGTTAGCATCGATATATCTTATTTCAGGATCTTTGCCGACATTGCCTATCAGCATCGCTTTGTTGAGTGACATTCCTGTGTTTTTTAAAATACCCGGCAATTTACTCAATAATTCAATATATAGGAAATAAATGTTACAATAGTTTTACACAGTCAGGGCCCGGGTCTGTCCTGCAACTTCTGCCATACTGCCTTCATCGGGATGTTCGCCGGTGAAAATCTCAAAGCCGGCGACGGCCTGCTGCAGCAGCCATTCAGTGCCGGGAATGTATTCCGGAAGGCATGTGTGCCTGTTTTCTTTCTGAGCCATTCTCTTCAGCAGGCCCGGGAACTGCGGGTCCCTGTAGTTGGCTTCAAGTATTATTTTCCCGGGCATCCCCTCACCGCTGCCTGCAAAGTCTTCCTGAGCAAGGACTTCAAGTATGTCTGCCCCGGCGGCCGGCAGAGTGAAGATGATGATTCCCGCTTTCCGGAAACACTCTCTGAAATCTTCGATGCCCCGTACTGTCATGCTGTTGCCATTCATCCTCTGAACGAATTCTTCCGCCTTTTCCCGGGATCTGTTTACGATTATGGTTTCGCGGCATAGTCCGCTTGCAGCCGCTGCCGCCGCCTTTCCGGCCCCTCCGCATCCGACTATGAGAGCAGAAGAAGCCTTGCCTGTCATTCCATGGTCATGCATGGCCTTTCCAATGCACATCCTGACTCCGTAATAGTCAGTGTTGTAGGCATATATTCCATTCCCGGCTTTGAGCAGGAGGTTAGCCGCACCTATTCCGGCGCATCCGGGCTCTGCGGCATCGGCATGGCAGAATGCCTTTTCCTTGAATGGTGCCGTCACATTGATTCCGTCGTAGCATCCGATGAACTTCCCGTATGATGCCCCGAAGTCATCGCCTCGGATGAGGTCATAATAATAATCCCTGCCCCATTTTTCCCCGTATCCTGCCCTGAACAGGGCCGGGCTGAGCGAGTGGGAGATGGGAAAGCCTATGAGTCCGAACCGTTTCATGAGTCATATATGGTATGAATTGCAAAAGTAAGAAGTTGTTTTTTAAAAATTCAAAACAGTTTCTGAATATTTTATATGTAATTTTGCGCGCCGTGATTTACGGGAGCCCGGGATACGGCTGCATTATGAAGTCTATGGTGAGTTTCAGAATTATCGCAGGAAAGCTGGTGAAATTGGCGAAGTCCTGGTCAATGCCTTTGGGTATCTGCACAGGGATTGCAGTCTATGCGGCTTTCCATTTCCTTTCTTTCCTGAATCCGTTGAAGCCTGCGGCTGAGGTGACGGCAGAGCATCTCATCCCGCTGCTTCAGTTCGTGATGCTTTTCTTTACCTTCTGCAAGGTGCGTCCGCGTGACATGAAAATCAGAAAATGGCATCTGCAGGTGGCTGCCATCCAGGTGCTTGCCTGTCTGGCCATCGCCCTGCCCCTTCACTTTTTCCCGGATTTCAGGTATGCTGCAGTCGCGGAGGGGATTATGGTCTGCATCGTATGCCCGACTGCCGTGGCCGCTGCTGTCATAACCGGCCGGCTCGGAGGAAATGAGTCTTCTCTGACGACATATACCATAATAAGCAACATCGTTGCTGCGGTTGTGATACCTCTGGCATTTCCTCTTGTTGAAAAGCATGGGGAAATGTCATTCTTCATGCAGTTTGCCGTAATTCTGAAGATGGTCTTCCCTGTGCTGATCTGTCCTCTTTTTGCGGCATGGATTGTTCGGAGATTCTTTCCGAAGCTGCTGGCGGCAATCCTGAGATATTGCGGCAGCCTTGCATTTTATCTCTGGGCTTTCTCTCTCATAATGATTATAGCGCAGGCCCTGCGCTCTGTGGTCAACGGCCATTTCGGGGCATGGCTGCTGTGGGTGCAGGCTGGAACAAGCCTTGTGCTCTGTGTGATTCTGTTCTTCTGCGGAAAAATTCTCGGCGGCCGATATGGCGACAGGACAAGCGCAGGACAGGCCATGGGACAGAAGAATACGGTCTTTGCCATCTGGGTGTCCGTAGCCTATCTTTCTCCGGTTGTCTCTGTTGCCCCGAGCTGCTATATCCTCTGGCAGAATATCTTCAACAGCTGGCAGCTGTGGCGCCGGCAGACCTCTGGCGTACAGCCTCGTAAAGGAGAATAGCCGCTGATACCGAGACATTCAGGGAATCAAGCTGCCCGAGCATCGGTATCTTTATGCGGGCATCTGCGTTCTCTCTCCAGATGTCAGTCAGCCCCGTGGCTTCAGTGCCCATGACGATGGCCGTGCCTCGGGTCATGTCCGTGTCATAATAGTATCTTGAGTCCTGAAGCTGAGCCGTAAGGATTTGTATTTTCTTGCCTTTCAGCCATCTGATTGCCTCTTCCGACGATGCTGCCGCCACCTGCCTTGAGAAGACGGCCCCGATGCTTGCCCGGATGAGGTTCGGATTGTACGGGTCGGTGAGCGGGTCGCAGATTATCACGGCATCCGCCCCCGCGGCATCGGCACTGCGCAGTACGGCCCCGAGGTTTCCTGGCTTCTCGACGCTTTCTAGAACCATTACAAGGGGATTGTCGGGAATGACAAGGCTGTCCAGAGTCCTGTCTTTCCATTCGACCTCAGCAATCACTCCTTCCGTCCCCCCTCGGTAGGCAACCTTGTCGTAAAGCCATGCCGGGAGTTCAATTATATTGGGCTCATGTGCCGGACGGAGAAGTTCATTCAAGTCCCTGTCGGAAATTATGTCCCGGCATACAAAGAATGTCCTGACCCTGAATCCGGCACTGATGCAGTGTCCGAGCTCCCTGCGTCCTTCCACGACAAAGACCCCTTTCTCCCTTCTCATCCTGGATTTCTCCTGAAGTGCAAGAAGTTCCTTGACTTTGGGGTTCTGTGCGGAAGTTATGGCTTCGGTTTTCATATCGTAATCCTGGTTCCTGAAGGTCCGGGACAGAATTATTCCTCTTTATTCCCTGCGTCCTGGCCCTGGGCTTTCTTAGGCCGCATCTGCGGGAAGAAAAGCACATCCTGGATGGTAGGGGAGTTGGTCATGAACATGGTCAGGCGGTCGATGCCCATTCCCATTCCGGATGTAGGAGGCATTCCGTATTCGAGGGCGCGCATGAAGTCCATGTCGATGTACATGGCTTCATCGTCCCCGTGTTCCCTCTGCCTGAGCTGGTCCTGGAAACGGCCGAGCTGGTCGATAGGGTCGTTGAGCTCGCTGTATGCGTTTGCAAGTTCCTTTCCGCATACGAAAAGTTCGAATCTTTCGGTGAGGTCCGGGTTGCTGCGGTGTCTTTTCGTCAACGGCGACATGGATACCGGATAGTCCGTGATGAACACCGGCTGTACGAGGTTCTTCTCGCAGTATTCGCCGAAAATGGCATCAATGAGTTTCCCTTCTCCCATTTCCTTGGTTACAGGGACATTGAGTCTTTCGCATGTGGCCCTCAATTCGGCTTCATCCATGCCTGTGACGTCAACTCCCGCATATTCCTTGATGGCTTCGAGCATCGGAAGCCTGCGGTAAGGCGGCTTGAAGTCCACCTTGTTGTCCCCTATGGTGACGACTGTAGTCCCGTGGAGCTTCAGGGCAATCTTTTCAAGCATCTTTTCCGTGAAGTCCATCATCCAGTTGTAGTCCTTGTAGGCCACATAGATTTCCATGCAGGTGAATTCCGGATTGTGGGTCTTGTCCATGCCCTCGTTGCGGAAGTCCTTTGCAAATTCATAGACTCCGGAGTATCCTCCGACAATCAGCCTCTTGAGGTAGAGCTCGTTGGCAATGCGGAGATACAGGTCGATATCCAGGGCATTGTGGTGGGTGATGAACGGCCTTGCGGTCGCGCCTCCCGGAATAGGCTGGAGTATAGGTGTCTCGACCTCAAGGCAGCCGGCTTCATTGAAGTATTCCCTCATCGTGGCGATGATCTTGCTTCTCATAACGAAAGTCTGGCGTACCTGAGGATTGACTATCAGGTCCACATATCTCTGCCTGTATTTGAGTTCCGGGTCGGAAAATGCATCATAGACCTCCCCGTCCTTTTCCTTTACAATCGGGAGTACCCTGAGCGACTTGCTCAGCAGGGTGAGTTCCCTGGCATGCACCGACAGCTGTCCGGTCTGTGTGATGAAGGCAAATCCCTTGATGCCGATGATGTCTCCGATGTCAAGAAGCTTCTTGAAGACAGTATTGTACATTGTCTTGTCTTCATCCGGGCAGATTTCGTCCCTTTTGATGTATACCTGTATCCTACCTGTCTCGTCCTGCAGTTCAATGAACGAGGCTGCTCCCATGATGCGGCGGGACATGATGCGCCCCGCAATCACGACATCAGACAGATTCCCTTTCTCCGCGTCATACTCATCCTTTATCTCCTGTGCCGTTGCGTTTACCGGATATAATGCGGCCGGGTACGGGTCAATTCCGAGTTCCCTGAGTTTTGTGAGAGCCTCTCTCCTGTTCCTTTCCTGCTCGTTGAGGTCCATATTTTCCATATTTCTGATTTTTTGCAAAAGTACGACAATAAATTCTAAAATTAAAAAGAAAATGGTTACCTTTGTATGTTATGGACAAGGACAGGGAATGGATAATAAAGGATTCGGCGGACAGCGCGACGGTGAGCCGCCTGTCGTCGGAGCTCGGCATTGACCCTGTGCTTGCGGAACTTCTTGTGCTGCGAGGCGTGAATACATTCGATGAAGCCCGCGCCTTTTTCCGCCCGTCACTTTCGGGCCTGCATGACCCGTTCCTGATGAAGGACATGGATGCGGCCGTCGAGCGTGTCCGCAGGGCGGTGACCACGGGGGAGAAGATACTGGTATACGGCGACTATGACGTCGACGGGACTACAGCGGTTTCCCTGGTGTATTCTTTTCTGAAGGATTTTACTGATTCTGTCGATTTTTATATTCCGGACAGGTACGACGAGGGATATGGGGTGTCCGTCAAGGGCATTTCCTGGGCCGAGGAGAACGGGGTCTCTCTCATCATTACGCTTGACTGCGGCATAAAGGCCAACAGTATGGTGGACCTTGCCGCGTCAAAGGGCATAGATGTCATAATCTGTGACCATCATCTTCCTGAAAATGACCTTCCTGCGGCCGTCGCAGTGCTTGATCCGAAGCGGGAAGACTGCGATTATCCCTTTGACGACCTTTCGGGGTGCGGTGTCGGATTCAAGCTTGTGCAGGGATATGCCGCCAGATATGGAATACCCTTCGATTCCCTGATACCTCTTCTCGACCTGACTGTCGTGAGCATAGCTTCGGACCTGGTTTCCGTCACGGGAGAGAACCGTATTCTTGCCCATTTCGGGCTCAAGAGGTTCAATGAATGTCCCCGCGTCGGCCTGCTGGCCATGACGAGGCTTGCCGGACTGGAGCCTGCCCACCTGACCATCGACGACATTGTCTTCAAAATCGGACCGAGAATAAATGCAGCAGGCAGGATGGAGTCAGGACGCATGGCGGTGGAACTGCTGACGGCCACGGACGGCGAGTCTGCCTCCAAGATAGCCGGAGAAATCAACGAATACAATAACGAACGCAAGAGCATAGACAGGGAAATCACCAAATCCGCACTCGAGATGATGCAGTCCGGAGGCAATCTCTCGGACGGCCATGCAACCATAGTCTATGATCCTTCCTGGCACAAGGGTGTTGTGGGAATAGTCGCTTCCCGTCTTGTGGAGGCATTCTACAAGCCGACAATCGTGCTGACGATGTCCAACGGCCTCGTGACAGGGTCCGCCAGAAGCGTCCAGGGCTTTGACCTGTACGGGGCCATAGAGAGCTGTGCAGACCTTCTCGAGAATTTCGGGGGACATATCTATGCCGCCGGACTCACCATGAAGGAAGAAAACCTGAAGGAATTCTGCCGAAGGATTGACGCATACATAGGTCATGCGCTGCTGAAGGAAGTGTCGGCCCCGGCCATCAATATCGACGCCAAGCTTGACTTTTCCCGGATTACTCCGAAGTTCTTCCGGATTCTCAAGCAGTTCCAGCCTTTCGGTCCGGGCAACAGTACCCCCGTGTTCATGACGGAGAATGTCTATGACAATGGCAACGGACGCAAGGTGGGTGCCGAGGGCAGCCACCTCAAGCTGGAACTCATACAGGAGGACCAGCCGTACCGCCATATTTCTGCCATTGCCTTCAACAAATCATCGCATTTTGACCATATCAGAGCCGGAAATCCCGTGGATATCTGCTACTCGATTGTCGAGAACTATTACCGCGGCATAGCCAATCTCCAGCTCCGCATCAAGGATATTCACGACCGCGAGGAGATTATCTGATTCCCGTACTGGTGAATTACAGGCTCCATCATGAAGATGAATTCACAGTCACCGTAGTGAAGCCGGTATTTTTCCATCGGCATGGCGCCCCAGCTGTCGATGCAGCCGAGTCCCATCTGGACCTTGTCAATGCAGAGGTTCGTGCATCCTGACTTCACGAGGTCGGAAGGATGCCTGTTGTTCTTGCCGTCGCCGTCGTCAAGCATTTCAATGCTGTATTCAAGGGCAGAGGCTGAGAATGGGGCGACACTGGTGAAGCGGAGCCCGTTTCCTGCGGCATTGACGACCTGCCACCATCTCAGGCCGGCTTTTGTGCCTGTTTCCTGAGGCCTGATGTATGGGTAGAACTGCTCTTCGACGGTCTGCCTGTACCTGCCCACGAGCGCTGCGTGCTGGCGGTCCTGATAGTTCTCGAAAGGTCCCTTTCCATAGAATTCAACGATGTCATAGCCTGCGGGCATCTCCATCCTGACTCCGAATCTGAACATGTCAGGGACTTCTCCTCCGTCAGTGCCGGTCGGGGAGGAGACTCCGGCCTTCATTGTCTGGGTCACCTTCACGGCTCCTGCATTGTTGACTTCATATTTCATCGTGAGGGCCGCTCCTACCTCAGGGACAGAGTATTCTGCAGTGACGCATGCGATGCCGTCAGTGATGCCGTGTTCCAGTGACTTGAGGATGAAAGAAGGATTTCTCCATACCTTGTATTTCAGCTGGAGGCCAGCGCCGTAGTCGTTGTCCGTGCCGGCTCTCCAGAAATTAGGCCTGAGCACCGAACCGTTTTCAAGCAGACTGCGGCCGTGGCTTTCGTAAAGCGATATGAAGCCGTCCGACTTGTTGAATTCAAGCCTGAAGTCTTCTCCTTTCAGGATGAGGTATCTTTCATCATTGTCTGCAAAGACAGGGAGGACGACGGCTTCGTTGGACTTGGTGACATTGGCAATCGTCAGGCCGTACTCATATCCGCTGAGCGGAATCTGGTTGTATGCGGCGAGGTGGCCGGCAGGGAGCGGGTCTTCCGCTTTCTTCAGCCTGAAATAAATGTTCAGCATCCACTCTTTTCCCGGACAGAGCGAAGCCGGGTCATATCCGAGGGTGACTTCCGCAGAACTCTGCGGGGCTATTTCAAGCCTGTCCACCGTGCCCTGCTGCATCGGCTCTCCGTCGGCGAGCAGTTCCCAGTCAAGGCGGTATGCCGAAAGGTCACGGAAGAAATTCTCATTGTATACGGATACGGTGGCCTTGGAAAGGTCGGCCGGAGAAGCCCAGATGGACTGGTAGATGTGGCGCACTTCGTATGCGTGAGGGTTCGGTTTCCGGTCGGGACTGATGAGTCCGTTGTTGCAGAAATTCTGGTCCTTGTCCACATCATATCTGTTGAAGTCTCCGGCATAGCCGTAGAACATTTTGCCCTCTGCATTGAACTGTCTCGGGGACTGGTCCACGAAGTCCCAGATGAATCCGCCCTGGAAGGCCGGATATTTGCGCACGAGGTCCCAGTATTCCTTGAAGCCGCCCTCGGAGTTGCCCATCGCGTGGGCGTATTCGCACAGAATCAGCGGCTTGCCGGGATTGTTGCTGCTATATTCCTCGCAGGAGTTGTAGCGGTAGTACATCGGACAATATATGTCGGTGTATTCGTTGTATCCGGCTCTTTCATATTGGACAGGCCTTGACGGGTCCTCGTTCTTGACCCATTCGTAGCATTTCTCGAAATTGACTCCGAACCCGGCCTCATTTCCGAGAGACCAGAATATTACTGACGGATGATTGAAGTTTCTGGCAACATTCCTCTCATTCCTTTCGAGATGGGTCTTTTCGTAAAGAGGGAATTTGGCGAGGCTCTGCTCTTCGTATCCCATTCCGTGCGACTCGAGGTTGGCTTCGGCGACAACATACAGGCCGTATCTGTCGCAGAGTTCGTACCAGTACGGGTCATCCGGATAGTGGCATGTGCGCACGGCGTTGATGTTCATCTCTTTCATCCGCAGGATGTCCTGAAGCATCCTTTCTCTGGATACCATGTAGCCTCCGTCAGGGTCCATCTCATGTCTGTTTGCGCCCTTGAAAAGCACAGGCTGTCCGTTTATGAGCACCTGGGCATCCTTCAGTTCGATTTTCCTGAAGCCGACCTTTACGGGGATGACTTCCCGACTGCCGCGGTTGTCTGTCGTGGCGGTCAATGTATAGAGATAAGGTGTCTCTGCCGTCCATTTGTACGGGGAATCCACTTCCATCCTTATGTTCATGGTGCCTTTGCCTGCCCTGACCTGCTGCCTGGCGGCGACATTCCCGTCCATGTCTGTCAGGACAAGAGATACATTGCAGCTGCCTGTGGTCTCAAGTTCAATGTCAAGGGCGCCGTCGTCGTAGCTGCTGTCAAGGTCAGGGGTAATCCTGATGTCCTGAATCCTGTTTTTCTCCCTTGCATAGAGCCAGCAGTTGCGGGCGACCCCTGAATATCTCATGAAGTCCTGGTCCTCGAAGTAGGAGCCGTCGCACCAGCGGAATACCTGGAATGCGATGAGATTCTCTCCCGGCCTGAGGTATTTCGTGAGGTCGAATTCCGCCTCAAGCTTGGTGTCTTCGCTGTATCCTGCGAATTTCCCGTTCACCCACAGGTACATGTTGGAGGAAACGCTGCCGAAATGGGCGAAAATCTGTTTCCCGGCCCAGTCTTCAGGCACAATCACAGTCCTTCTGTATGAGCCCACATGATTGTTCTCTACAGGCACCTCGGGAGGATTGTTCCTGAACTGGTATTGCCATGCATAGCCGATGTTGTTGTAAAGGGGGTCTCCGTAGCCGTTGAGTTCCCAGATGCCGGGCACCTGCATGTCGTCCCATCCTCTGTCATTGAAATCAGTGTGCCAGAAATCAGTCGGCCTTTCGTCCGCATTCTCTGTCCAGAAGAATTTCCATGTCCCGTTGATGGACATGTAGTTGGAAGAATTCTCCGGGCAGTGCGAAGCAGCCTCCTCATCATTCGCGTATGTAAAATAACTTGTGTGCATCGGGGCCCTGTTCACTGAATTCACGAGCGGGTCCTGCCATTCCGGCTGTCCGGCAAACATGCCTGATGCCATGAGGAATGCTGCGGACAATGTCAGACTGATTCTTTTCAGTACCATGAGTTTGTGAGTATAATTTTAATGAACATTTTAAAATCTGATGCCTGTCTTGTCGGCATTTTCGTTGCCGCACAGGACAAAATCTCTGCAATTTAGCAATAAAAATACGATATATATGCACAAAAATTAATTTTTAAATTGTAAAAGATTTTTTGAAAAAATTCAAAACGGCTTCTAAATTTGTCTGATATAATTCTCATTGCCATGAATCTTTGCTCAAGATGTATTCTTTCGTCGGCTGCATTGTTCGTTTCCGTTTTCTGTGCTGCAGCCGGTGAGCCGCTGGAAATATGGTTTGATGCTCCCTGTTCCGCTGCCGGAAGTGAGGTGTGGAATCTTCCCGCATCCGGCACTGTTAATCCCGATTCCGAATGGGGGTCATCTTCACTGCCTCTCGGGAACGGGTCTGTCGGGGCAAATGTCATGGGGTCAGTCGCCGTTGAGCGCATCACATTGAACGAGAAGACACTGTGGCATGGAGGCCCGGCCGTGTCCGACGACGCGTCTTATTACTGGGATGTCAACAGGCCGGCCAGGAAAGCCCTCAGAAAAATCCGCAGGGCTTTCTCCGAAGGAAATCAGGAAGAGGCGGATTCACTCACAAGAAAATATTTTACCGGGAAGGCGTCTTATGAAAAGAGCGCGGAATCTCCTTTCCGCTTCGGCTCCTTCACGACAATGGGTGAAATCCGCATCAGCACGGAAGCGGACCTGGAACGGATGTCAGGATACCGCAGATGCCTGTCCCTGGACAGCGCCGTCGCCTCTGTTTCCTTTGACTGTGGTTCAGTGCGGCATGTAAGGAAGTTTTTCATATCCTATCCTGACAATGTCATGGTCATGCGCTTCACTTCCGGCAGGAAACAGAGGCTCGTGCTTGAGTATTCTCCCAATCCCGGGGCCGAATGCAGAGTGTCCGGTGACGGGGAGCCTGTGCTCGCCTTTTCCGGCAGGCTCATGGACAACGGCATGGAGTTTTCCCTGGGCATCATGGCCCTGACTGACGGAGGAACTGCAAGGTCCGAGAACGGGAAACTGATTGTCGAGGGGTCGGATGACACTGTGTTCATATTGTCGGCGGACACAGGCTATTCGATGAATTATGACCCTGATTTCGCTGACCCGCATGCATATTATGGGGAAACCCCGGACACCAATGTCCGCAAATGGCTTTCCGGAGCCGCAGAGAAAGGATATGACGACCTTCTGGCAAGACATCTGGATGACTACACGGAATTGTTCGGCAGGGTGGAACTGGATCTCGGACCTGGCCTTCCGCATCTGCCTGCTCCGGCAAGACTGGCCGCCTATCGTGCGGGAAGCAGCGATCCGGGACTTGAGGCCCTGTTCTTCCAGTTCGGGAGATATCTTCTGATTTCTTCATCACGCGAAGGCTCGATGCCTGCCAATCTCCAGGGCATCTGGCACAACGGCACTGACGGCCCGTGGCATGTGGACTACCACAACAACATCAATCTGCAGATGAATTACTGGCCTGCGCTGCCAACCGCCCTTGAAGAATGCCAGATACCGCTGAATGAATATATAGCCATGCTTGAAAAACCGGGCGCAAGGGTGGCCCGGGAATATTTCGGGGCACGAGGCTGGACTGCCTCCATTTCATCGAATGTCTTCGGCTTTGCTTCGCCTCTTGACAGCCCGGACATGACATGGAATCTCATCTATGCCGCCGGTCCGTGGCTTGCCCTGCACCTGTGGGATTATTATGAATACACATGTGACAGGGAATGGCTTGCGTCTACAGGCTATCCTCTTATCAGAGGAAGTGCCGATTTCATGGCGGACTGCCTGTGGAAAAAGCCGGGAGGAGCATATACGGCCTGTCCTTCGGCTTCTCCGGAACACGGGCCGGTGGATGAAGGGGCGACTTTCGTGCATGCCGTGGCCCGGGAGATTCTTTCTGCCGCAGCGGAGGCGGCGGAAGTCCTGGGCACGGACGGCGGGAAAGTCAGGAGATGGAAAAGGGTCCTTGCGGGATTACCTCCGTATGAGATCGGCCGTTATGGGCAGCTGATGGAATGGAGCAGGGACATCGATGACCCGAAGGATGACCACAGGCATGTCAATCATCTGTTCGGCCTGCATCCGGGCCACTCTGTCTCTCCTGATGCGACTCCGGAACTTGCTGATGCCGCAAGGGTTGTCCTTGAGCACAGGGGAGATGTGTCGACAGGCTGGAGCATGGCGTGGAAACTCAACATGTGGGCAAGGCTTCATGACGGGGAACGGGCCTATGCCCTTTACCGGGCCCTTCTTGAAAAGGGTATCACGGACAATCTGTGGTGCATTCATCCTCCTTTTCAGATAGACGGGAATTTCGGAGGGACGTCAGGGGTCGCTGAAATGCTTCTCCAGAGCCATGACGGGGTCATCCGCCTGCTGCCTGCCCTTCCTTCCGGATGGAGTGACGGAAAAGTCTCCGGGCTGAGGGCCAGGGGAGGCTTTGAGATAGACCTTGCCTGGCATGACGGAAAGTTGTCAGGATGTACAGTCAGGTCTTTGTCCGGGAATGTGTGCCGGCTGTATTATGGCGGCTGCCTGAAAGAGTTTCCTACAGGGAAAGGGGAGGTATACGGAGTCGATTTCTGAAGCGGACAAAATTTTGAATATCTTTTATGATTTTTGTGGTATTTGAGTGATTTTTATTATACATTTGTATGCTTTTTAAACAAATGATTAAAGAATCTAATCACTCATGCAACACAAAGTAATAGATACTAAAGATGTTGTGATAAGATTTGCCGGAGATTCGGGTGACGGGATGCAGCTCACCGGATCTCTTTTTGCTGACATGTCGGCAATCTACGGCAACGAACTTTCCACTTTCCCCGATTTTCCTGCTGAAATAAGGGCTCCGCACGGGACTCTTTCGGGCGTTTCCGGATTTCAGGTGCATATCGGAAGCGGACATATCACAACTCCCGGGGATCTCTGCGACCTTCTGGTGGCGATGAATCCGGCGGCTCTAAAGACCAATGCCAAGTGGCTCAAGCGCACTGCGATGGTCCTCATCGACGGGGATGCATTCGATGACGAAGGTCTCGCAAAGGCCGGCTTCAGGGAAGACCCGATACGGGAACTTCATATCGAGGACCGTACAATAATTGTGGCTCCGATTACCACGCTCACGGAAGAGAGCCTGAAGGACAGCGGCATGGACATCAAGGCCATACACAAGTGCAAGAACATGTTCACCCTCGGCATGGCCTGCTTCATATACAGCCGCCCGCTGGAATATGTCAACCGGTATCTGGAAAAGAAATTCCACAGGAAGCATCCGGAGATGATAGCCCCGAATGAGAAGGTCCTGAAGGACGGGTACAATTATGCAGCCAATATCCAGGCGATTCCCAATACTTATACTATTGAGCCTGCGCACATGGCAAAGGGCTTTTACCGCAATATTACCGGCAATCAGGCGACGGCGTGGGGATTTCTCGCTGCATCAGAGAAGTCGGGAAGACCTCTTTTCTGCGGCTCATACCCGATTACCCCGGCTACTGCCATCCTCGAGGAGCTTGCAATCCACAAGAGTCTCGGAGCCAAGACGCTTCAGGCGGAGGACGAGATAGCCGGAATCTGCACTGCCATCGGTGCGGCTTATGCCGGTGACCTTGCCGTGACAACCACTTCCGGCCCGGGACTTTCCCTCAAGTCGGAGGCGCTGGGGCTTGCAGTGATGACCGAACTCCCTCTGGTTGTCGTCGATGTGCAGAGAGCCGGTCCTTCCACAGGTATTCCTACAAAGACAGAACAGACAGACCTGAATCAGGTACTGTACGGGCGCAACGGGGAATGTCCGATTGCCGTCATTGCCGCACATTCTCCTGCCCACTGCTTTGACACCGCATTCAATGCGTCCAAGCTTGCCCTTGAGCACATGATGCCTGTCATCATGCTTTCGGAAGGTTTTCTCGGCAACGGTTCGGAACCATGGAAGATACCTTCGATGAAGGATTATCCTGAAATCAGACCTCCGTTCGCAACTCAGGAAGACATCCCGTTCAAGCCGTTCATGCGGGATCCCGGCACCATGGTCAGGAAATGGGGGCTTCCGGGACAGAAGGATTTTGAGCACAGGGTCGGCGGACTGGAGAAGAATCATGACGGAGTACTTTCTTCAGAGCCCCAGAACCATGAGATGATGGTGCGTGAAAGGGCGGAGAAGGTAGCCCGGCTTGCCGATGTCATCCCGCCTCTTGAAGTCATCGGGAACAAATCCGGCAGACTGCTCGTGGTCGGCTGGGGAGGTACCTACGGCCACATCTATACGGCAGTAATGCAGTCGCTTGCCGGCGGAAAGGATGTCGGTTATGTCCATTTCGACTACATCAACCCGCTGCCGAAGAATACGGCTGAAGTCTTCGGCGCATTTGACCGCATTCTGGTATGCGAGCTCAACAGCGGGCAGTTCGCCTCGTATCTGAGGGGCCTGCTTCCGCAGTTCACATATCTCCAGTGCAACAAGGTCCAGGGGCAGCCGTTCCTCGTACAGGAAATAATGTCGGCCATAGACAATGTCCTGTGATGCTTGCGGACGGATGTTCAGCTGAAAACATGGAATGATTCAAAAGACTTTTCAAAATGGAAAAATATACATTCAAAGATTTCAAGAGTGACCAGGAGGTGAGGTGGTGTCCCGGATGCGGGGACCATGCCGTGCTTGCAGCCCTGCAGAGGGCCATGCCCCGTGTCAGCGAAATTCTCGGCTACAAGAAAGAGCGCTATGTGGTGGTGTCGGGGATAGGCTGTTCCTCCAGACTGCCTTATTATATGGACACATACGGATTCCACAGCATCCACGGGCGCGCAACGGCAGTCTCCACCGGGATAAAAGTGGCCAATCCCGAATTGTCCGTATGGCAGGCCTGCGGAGACGGCGATGCCCTTGCCATAGGGGGAAACCATTTCATACATGCCGTCAGGAGAAACATAGACATAAATATAATCCTTTTCAACAACCGCATCTACGGTCTTACAAAGGGGCAGTATTCTCCGACCTCGAAGTTCGGGGCAATCACCAAGACATCCCCTTACGGTACTGTGGAGCATCCGTTCAATCCCGGAAGCCTTGTCCTGGGAGCCAAAGGCACATTCTTCGCCCGCGGACTGGATACGGAGCTCAAGCTCAATGAGGAGATTATGGTGGCGGCAGCCGTCCACAACGGCACATCCGTGATGGAGATGCTTACCAACTGCGTGATTTTCAACAACGGGGCGCATGCCGAGATTGCTGACCGCGCGTACAGGGAGGACCGGACCATAGTCCTCCGCCACGGCGAGAAAATGATTTTCGGCAAGAACCGGGACAGGGGTCTCGTTCTTGACGGCCTGAAGCTCAAGGTGGTGACGATAGGGGAGAAGGGCATCACGGAAGACGATATCCTGACACATGACGCCCACAGCGACAACATCGGCATACACATGATGCTTGCCGACATGAAATATCCTGAATACCCGGTTGCACTCGGAGTCATCAGGGATGTGAACGACATCACTTATGACGCGGCGGTGAGAATGCAGGTCGAGCAGGTGACGGAAAAATCGAAGATACACTGCGTCGACGACCTTCTTCACAGCGGTTCAATCTGGGAAGTCAAATGAATGCCGGATTCACGGCACATCAGAATTCATGACACTACATTAATCAAAATTACATAACACAAACAATCATACCATGAACACAAATGAAATAATGTCAAGGCTTCAGGCCAAGTACGGAAATGAGAAGGAATACCTTCAGGCAGTCCGTGAAGTTCTCGAGACAGTCGAGGATGTCTACAACAGGCATCCTGAATTCGAGGCCGCCAGAATCGTGGAGAGGATAGTCGAACCGGACAGGATCTTCACTTTCAAGGTGACTTGGATCGACGACAACGGTGACATCCAGGTAAATACCGGCTACAGGGTGCAGTTCAATGCTGCAATCGGGCCATACAAGGGAGGCCTCCGCTTCCATCCTTCGGTCAACCTTTCCATCCTGAAGTTCCTGGGATTCGAACAGATATTCAAGAATGCCCTGACCACTCTGCCTATGGGCGGCGGAAAGGGCGGCTCGGACTTCAACCCGAAAGGCAAGTCAGATGCCGAAATCATGAGATTCTGCCAGGCTTTCATGCTGGAGCTTTGGCGCAACATCGGACCTGACACGGATGTCCCTGCCGGTGACATCGGAGTGGGCGGCCGCGAGATCGGCTATCTCTTCGGAATGTACAAGAAACTCGCCCGGGAGCATACTGGAGTGCTTACAGGCAAGGGCCTGACATACGGCGGCTCTCTCGTGCGCCCTGAGGCAACTGGATACGGCGCGGTATATTTCGTGCAGCACATGCTCCATCTCCAGGGCAAGGACATCAAGGACAAGAAGGTGGCCATCTCCGGCTTCGGCAATGTGGCATGGGGTGCGGCAAAGAAGGCCACGCAGCTCGGCGCCCATGTCATCGCCATCTCCGGACCTGACGGCGCCATATACGACCCTGAAGGAATGAATGACGAGAAAATCGCCTACATGCTTGAACTCCGCGCCTCCAACAATGATGTCGTGGCTCCTTTTGCAGAGAAATTCCCTTCAGCCACATTCTATCCCGGCAAGAAGGCATGGAGCATCAAATGCGACATCGCCATGCCGTGCGCATTCCAGAATGAACTGACCGGCGCCGACGCCGAGGAACTCATCAAGAACGGAACATGGTGCTGCGCCGAAGTCTCCAATATGGGATGTACTCCGGAAGCCATCGCCGCTTTCCAGAAGGCAAAGATAATGTTTGCCCCGGGCAAGGCCGTCAATGCAGGCGGAGTTGCTACCTCAGGTCTTGAAATGACCCAGAACGCCATGCATATCAGCTGGAGCGCCGAGGAAGTCGACAAGAAGCTGCATGAAATCATGGCCAACATCCATCATGCATGCGTCGAGCACGGCACACAGCCTGACGGCTACATCAATTATGTGAAAGGCGCGAATGTCGCCGGATTCATGAAGGTGGCCACTGCAATGCTCGAGCAGGGAATCATCTGACAGGATTTGTCAGGTTGTCTTTAGGGATTGCGGCCGTCGGATATGCAATGGTGTCCGGCGGCCGCGATTTTTCTGTCCTGAGTGGCAGATGGTATTTCTGTGTTGTGTTTTCGCAATAATATTATTACTTTTGAATGCTTATAATCAAACATAACATATGAGACGAACTTCATTGACATTTGCCGCAAAGCCGGTTTTCTTTGCTCTTGCGGCGCTTGGCCTTGTTTCCTCATGCGCCCCAGACGATAATATCGGAGGCGGTAATGGAGGAGACATAGCCGTCCCTTCAGTAAAAATCATTCCCGGAGAATCCGGTGAAGATTATCTGACATTTACTCTTGCTCCCGAGAATGCGGCGGAGCTCCGTTACCTCGTGGTCCCGGCTTCGGAACAGCAGTATGATGCCGTCGGTGTCATGGAAGACGGGGAAGAAGCCGATGCTTCAGATGGCGGGGAATATACCGTGTCAGGACTTGAGCCGTCCACGGATTATCTCGTGCTTGCCGCTGCAAGGAATTCCGATGGGCTGACTTCTCTTCTTGCTTCGGCTGAAATGACCACAGGAGCGCATGTGGCTGTCCTCCCGGAAATCACTCTCGGAAATGTGGCGGTAGACGGAACTTCCGCCACATTCTCCTATACTCTTGAAGCGGCCGTGTCCGCATCTTATCTCTGCCTTGCTTCCGGAGACTCGGCCCCTGATGCAGAGACGATACTTTCTGACGGTACCGCACTTTCTTCCGATGCCGCACAGGAGACAGTCGAAGGTCTTTCATACAGTACTTCCTATACAATATATGCAGCAGCTGAAAATGCTGACGGATACTCGGAAGTCGCTTCTGCCGACTTCGTTACAGGAGATGCCCCTGTCTTTGACCCTGAAGTCGGGGACTTCTATTATAGCGACGGCACATGGAGTTCCTCTTCTGACGCTCCTGTTGCCGGCAAGACCGTGATAGGAGTCATCTTCAAGACCGGCCCTGCGGAGTCAGACCCGTCTGATTATTCAGGCGCAGGGATTGGGCAGGTAAAAGGATTTGTCGTCGGTCTGGACAATGCCTCTTATCTTGTTGACGAATGGTGGGGAGAACAGAAAAAGACAGATTTTGAATGGACTGTGATAACCAGTGTTGAGGCAGGGACATCTCAGGATGAAAATGATTTTGCCGGATATGCCAACACTCTTGCAATTCAGGAATTTGCGCAGGAATCATACGGAGGTCTTGCCTACAGCAATCTCAGGGCGGCTTATGTCGCTGTCAATTATGCCGGGGCCGATGTCGAGCCTGTGCCTGTGCCGGAAAATACTACAGGATGGTTTTTTCCGTCCGCCGGACAGATGAAAGCCATTTACGCCGCAGCCTCTGAAATTACCGCCTCGCTGGAGACGGCCGGAGGAACTGAAGTCACAGGTGATTTCTGGTCAAGTACTACCGTTGCCGGCAGTACTCCTGTGCAGGCATATTGTATTCATATACAATCCGGTTCAATATCAGTTGAGGGACTGAACCAGACAAGGGTGTGGAAAGTCCGTCCGATACTTGCTTTCTGACAGAAATGAGACAGATGAAGAAATTTTTGTTTTTCGCATCATTGCTGTCGCTGGCAATGATGTCATGCAGCAAGGAGCC
>JADIMJ010000057.1 GCA_017694835.1 Candidatus Cryptobacteroides gallistercoris | reverse complement strand
AGTCGAACGTGTTCTGAAGGAACATTCCGTAGTTCAATGTCACGGCAGGGGCTGTAACAACTCCGTCGGCATCGGTGACGGCTTTCTTCAGGGTAATGGCAAGGTCCTTGAAATCAACCCCTCCGATGAGGACTCCGACCGGAGGCATGATTACATCGTTGACCAGCGAACTTACGATTTTTCCGAAGGCCCCGCCCATAATCACACCGACGGCCATGTCGATGACATTGCCTCTCATGGCAAATGTCTTGAATTCATTCAGCAGTTTCATTGTCTTTTAGTTTTGAGGTTTCTGAATTTTATTCACCAAAGTTACGGACAATTTGTGATTGGCGGGCCCGGACCAATAAATTATTTGCAATATTTTACTCCGAATTTATATTTTTGCATCTCCCGAATTGATTTTTGCACATAATTCAAGGTGAACGATGCAGGATGTCATGATGCCTTCTTTTCCTGAAGGGAAGAGATACAATACTTTCGTGGGCTATTTCAGGAGGACTTATGGAGAAAGACTTCAGAAAGTCGTGCTGGATGCGGGCTTCACATGTCCGAACCGTGACGGGTCAGCCGGCAGGGGCGGATGCACATATTGTGACAATGCCGCCTTCCATCCGGCCTACAGCTCTCCAGGCAAGCCTGTCCATGAACAGATAGACGAGGGCATAGAGTTCCATAAGGTCCGTTACCGGAAAGCCGTGCATTATCTGGCTTATTTCCAGTCGTTTTCCAATACATATGCCCCGCTCCCGAAGCTCCGCGGACTCTATCTTGACGCCCTCTCTCATCCGGCAGTCGCAGGAATAGTCATCGGAACGCGCCCGGATTGTGTGGATGCTGAAAAACTGGACTGGCTTGCGGCCCTCAGGGAAGGATGTGTGCTGGACGGGTGGAAAAGGACTGTGGGCGGAAAGGAACTTGCCGCTCCCGTGGTAATCGTAGAATACGGGATTGAGTCCTGCCATGACCGTACATTGCGCCGAATCAACCGCGGCCATGATTTTTCCTGTGCCCGTCAGGCTGTCGGGATGACGGCGGAAAGGGGCATTCCGGCAGGGGCGCATTTCATCCTCGGCCTGCCGGGGGAGAGCAGGGAAATGATGCTTGAGGAAACGGATATGATAAATGACCTTCCGCTCACTACCGTGAAATTCCACCAGCTCCAGATAGTGAAAGGTACGGCAATTGAAAAGGAATATGCCCTGTGTCCCGATGATTTCGTGCAGTTTTCCCTTGACGGATACATTGACTTCTTTTCAGATATCCTTGAGAGGCTTCGCCCTGACCTTTATATAGAGAGGTTCGCGGGAGAGGTCCCGCCCCGGTTTGTGAATTCCACGCCGTGGGGACTGGTAAGGAATGCGGAGCTGCTCAGGCTGCTGGACCGCCGTCTTGAAGAAAGGGATACATGGCAGGGGAAACTCCTTGTGCGGTGATTTGCAGTTCCAGTGCGGTGATTTGCAGTTAAAATTTATTGATTTTATCAATTTATCCGGATAATTCTTATATTTGCGTGCAAAATTGTACATAATGCAGACTTTTGTTAATTCTCAGATTCCTGAAGGACTGACTTTCGATGATGTGCTGCTGGTTCCGGCCAAGTCTGATGTCCTTCCGCGGACGGTGGATGTGTCCACCAAATTTTCTACCGGTATTTCTCTCCATACGCCGATTGTGTCGGCCGCGATGGATACGGTCACTGAGGCCGAACTTGCGATAGCCATGGCCAGGGCCGGAGGCATAGGTGTGATTCGCAAGAACATGACCATCGAGGAGCAGATGAGTCAGGTGCGCCGTGTGAAGAGGGCTGAGAACGGGATGATATATGATCCTGTGACAATCCGCCCGGAGGCGACAGTCGGGGATGCTCTCGGCATGATGGCCAATCATCACATCGGAGGCATTCCAGTGGTCGACGCCAACAATTTCCTGATAGGCATCGTGACCAACCGCGACCTCAGGTTCCAGGACAACATGAAGCTTCCGATATCTGAAGTGATGACGAAGGCAGAGAATCTTGTCACTGCCCAGAAAGGCATCGGCCTTGCGGAGGCGACCGAAATCCTGCGCCAGTATAAATTTGAGAAACTTCCTGTGGTGGACAAGGACGGAAAGCTCGTCGGCCTGATCACCTACAAGGACCTCATGAAGATTAAGGACAATCCTATCGCATCGAAGGACTCGAAGGGCCGCCTTCTTGTGGCTGCCGCAGTAGGCGTGAAGTCAGATACAATCGAGCGCATAGAGATGCTCTGCAGCGCAGGTGCCGATGCTGTTGTCGTGGATACGGCCCACGGTCATTCGGTCTATGTGCTTGAAGTGATAAAGAAGGCCTGCGAGGCACTTCCGGGAGTGCAGATTATTGCCGGGAATGTGGCTACCGGAGAGGCTGCCAAGGCCCTTGCGGATGCGGGAGTTTCCGGAGTCAAGGTCGGAATCGGGCCGGGCTCGATATGTACTACAAGAGTCATTGCAGGTGTCGGCATGCCTCAGCTCACTGCCGTGATGCTTGCAGCCGAGGCCCTCAAGGGCACGGGCATTCCTGTCATAGCTGACGGCGGCATCAGATATTCCGGAGACATCGTGAAGGCGTTGGCGGCAGGAGCGAGCACTGTCATGGCCGGTTCTCTTTTTGCCGGAGTCGAGGAGTCACCGGGAGAGACCATCATACTCAACGGAAGAAAGTTCAAGTCATACAGAGGCATGGGCTCACTTGAAGCCATGCAGGCAGGCTCAAAGGACAGATATTTCCAGGACATGGAGGAAGACATCAAGAAACTTGTTCCGGAAGGCATTGTCGCCCAGGTCCCTTACAAAGGCACGCTTGCTGAAGTCGTATATCAGCTCGTGGGCGGACTGAGGGCCGGCATGGGATATTGCGGGGCCAAGGACATCGAAACCCTGCGTTCAGCCAGATTCGTGCGCATCACCAATGCCGGATATGTCGAGAGCCATCCGCATGACGTGACCATCACCAGGGAGTCCCCTAACTATTCAAGGTAGGACTGCCGATGAAGGGGACCGTCCGCTGCATATTGATGTTGGGAATCGCCTTGCTGACATTTTCGTCGTGCCGGGCGATTTCCTCACTTCTTCACGATGATGAAGTCGTGGCCGAGGTGGGAAGAAATTATCTTTACCGCAGCGAGGTGGCGTCCCTGATTCCGGACGGGGCATCGGAGGAAGACAGCCTCAGGCTGGCGCTGCAATACATCAACTCCTGGGCGGCAGACCTCATATTCCTTGACATTGCCGAAGAGCAGCTGTCGAAGGATGAACTTGACGTGACAAGGGAGCTGGAGGAATACAGGCGCTCTCTTCTGAAATACCGGTATGAACAGCGGTATATCAACGAGCGGCTGGATACGCTCGTGTCAGACGGCCAGATTGATGACTATTATCAGGAGCATGTTGAGAATTTTGTGCTTGAGATACCAGTCGTCAGGGCCAGGTTCCTGAGGATTGCGGCAGACTCGCCCAATCTCGGGATAATAAAGAAAAAAATGTCCTCTGACCGGCTCGGGGATCTGGAGGAGGCTGACAGCATATCATATTTTTCGGCTGTAAAGTACACGGACTTCAACGGAGAATGGACAGACATGATATCGCTTTCAAAGGAATTCGATACGGATTATGCGGAGCTTCTCTCGTCAATGCGGAACGGATTCATTGAACGCAGGGATATGTCGGGAAAGATGAATGTCGCCTATATCGCTGATTTTATCCCGGCAGGGGAGATTGCTCCCGCAGAATATTGCAGGCAGCGGATCAGAAATATTATCATCAGCACAAGGAAGCAGAAGCTTGTCTCCGATTTGGAACAGGACTTGCTTACGGATGCCCTCGACAAGGGAAGATATAAAGTATTTTGACAGAAATGAAACGGACGGTATTGTGTGCGGCTGCCTTGTTTTTCATGGCGTTGCCGGCGGCGCTGCATGCGCAGAAATATGAAAACGGCCTCATCGACAAGTCAATAGCAGTCGTGGGAAATGAGATGATATCCATTTCCCAGCTTGAGGAGGAAGTACAGATGATGAGGGCCCAGGGCCTTGCATCTGACAGGAATGTCAGATGCGAGCTGCTGGAGCAGATGATGGAGTCGAAGCTGTTTCTGATGCAGGCCAGGCTTGACTCGCTCTCTGTGAACAATGACATGGTGGAGGGGGAGCTCCGCAACAGGATTGACATGATCAGGAGCCAGCTCGGCGGAGATGAGGAGATGGAAAAATATTTCGGCAAGCCCCTGTACCGTCTCAGGCAGGAATGGAGGAAGGCTCTTGAGGACCAGAGTCTTACACAGCAGATGCAGAGCAACATCATGTCCGATATCCCGGAAATTACTCCGTTCGAAGTCAAGGAATTCGTGGAGTCCCTGGATTCTGCGGACCTGCCCGTTGTCCCGATGAAATATCAGTTGAGCCAGATATGCATATATCCTGACAGGGAGGCGGCCAATATGGCTGTCAAGGAAAGGCTGCTTGCCATAAGAGAACGTATCATAAACGGAGAAAAATTCTCTACACTTGCCCGCATCTATTCCCAGGACCCGGGAAGTGCCATGAAAGGAGGTGAACTCGGCATGGCATCCAAGTCGATTTTCTGGCCGGCATTCTCCGATGCTGCCATGGCTCTGAAGCCTGGTATTGTTTCCCAGATAGTCGAGACTCCGGATGGCTTCCATATAATTGAAGTGCTGGAGAAAAAAGGAGACATGTTCAATGCAAGGCATATTCTGATGAAGCCGGAATATACTTCCCGTGACATGGAGAATGCCTTCAGGGTGCTGGACAGTCTCAAGACTGAATTGAACAACGGGGCTGTCACATTTGATCTTGCGGCAAGATTCTATTCCGAGGATCCGGCCACCAAGACCAACGGAGGGCAGATGTCCGATCCGAACACCGGTTCGGCTTATTTTGAGATAGACCAGCTCAAGCCGCAGGACTATGCCGCAATCAAGGACCTGAAGGAAGGCGAGATTTCTGCCCCGTTCGAGTCTCTTGACAATGAGGGCCGTTCCGGCAATACCATATACAAGATAATCAAAGTAGACAAGATAATCCCGTCGCATACCGCCACATTTACGGAAGACTATGACCTTCTTTTGTCAATCGTGAAGCAGAAGAAGTCCATGGAAGCGATAGACAATTTCATAAATGAGAAGATAGGGACCACATATATTGTGATAGACCCTCTTTTCCGGGACTGTGTCTTCAACAGGGCCGCGTGGTCCGTAAAATTCAAGGAGTCGGAATAGAATAACCGTCTGTCTTCAGACAATCCCGGGCCAGCCGTATGAAAAAAATTCAAGCGTTTCTGTTTTTTTCTTTGCTGCTCCTGTCCGTTTTCCCTGCGAAGGCGCAGGAAAATGAGCAGGAAGACAGTCTCGTGCGTCTTGTGCAGGCTGACACTCTCCGGCAGACGGAGCGGGACGGAAGGACATACCGCCGGGCTACCGGCAATGCCGTGTTCCTCCACAATAATACCTATCTCCTTTGCGACACTGCCGTCTGGGATGTGGAATCCCGTGTGATAGAAGCCATCGGGTCTGTCCGTATCCAGCAGGAGCAGACAGAACTCGAGAGTGACCGCATGTTCTATTACATAGACAGGGACCTTGCCGAGTTCAGGGGCAATATTGTCCAGCTCAGGGACAAGGACAACAATCTGCTCCGGACCAGGCATCTTGACTATAATACCAAGGACAGCGTGGCCGTCTTCATGAACGGGGGCTCAATGCGGGACAAGGACGGGCAGATAATAGAGAGCCAGCGGGGGACATATGATTCAAAGATCAAGGAATTCAATTTTTCCCGTGACGTGAATATGTTCACGGATTCGATTTTCGTGGAGACAACGACGCTCAGATATGAGTCGGAGCGCAATTTCGCGACCTTCGGCCGGGGCACCAATGCGTGGCAGGAGGACAACATGCTTTCCGCTGATGCCGGCTGGTATGACCGCAACAGGGAGATTTTCTTTTTCAGAAACAATGTCCACGTGATGTCGGACACACAGGAGGGCTGGTGCGATTCGCTGTTTTTCTACAGGAATACCATGGATGTCGACATGTTCGGGAATGCGCAGGTGACAGACACGACCCGCAATGTCTCAGCCGTTGCGGGGCATATCAATTACATTGACACCCTGTCCAGGGTCACGCTGCTGCGCAAGCCGGCCGTGATAGCAAGGACGGAAGAGAACGGACAGGTCGACACGGTGTATTTCGGCGCGGATACCCTCATTTACTATACGAAGCGGATGTGTGACATCGATTCCGCTGTGGTTGCCGCCGCAGGCACGAGGAAAGCCACGCTTGACATAGACCCTGTGTCGGAATACAGGCACAAGGCCGCCGAAGAAGCCGCCAGGGCCGCAGCAGAGGCAGCCAAGAATGACCCGAACCGTCCTCCTGACATCCCGAAAAGCAAGAATCATCAGGAAAATGCAGCTGCCCCGGCTGAAGAATCCCCCCGGGATTCCCTGACGGTTTCTTCCCGGGACTCCCTGCTGACATCATCTTCAGATTCAACGGCATCGGCAATGTCGGATTCCACGGCTTTAGCGATGTCCGATTCTTCGGGAGTCACTTCTCCCGATTCATCGGGAATCGCATTGCCTGATTCTTCGGCAATGGTTCAGCCTGTGAGGGACACGACGGAAATAGGGTTTGTCACGGCCTTGCGCAATGTCAAGATATACAGGAAGAACATGCAGATTATCTGTGATTCCCTCGAATATTCCGACCTTGATTCGCTTGCCAGGCTCTTCAAGAGTCCCGTTATCTGGAACGAGGTGACGCAGCAGTTCAATGCAGACAGCGTTACAGCCGTAATACGGAATCAGATGATGGAAAAGGTGAGCCTGATGTCAAATGCATTCATCCATATTCAGGAAGACACGGCCCATTATGACCAGATCAAGGGGACGGAAATGGTGGCATATTTCAATGAGGACAGTGAACTGGAGCGTTTCGATGCCCTCGGAGGAGCTTCTGCCATTTTCTATCTTGAAGAGAATGATGCGCTTGCCACTGCCAACAGAAAAGAAAGCAAGATGCTGTCCGCATATTTCAGGGACGGCAATATCCATCGTGTATATTATTTCGATACGGCAGTGAGTGATGCCTATCCTGTGGCCCAGATGTCACCGGATGACCAGAAACTCAAGGGATTCAGCTGGACTCCCGAAAAGCGTCCCGCAGACAGGTATGCAGTCACGCCTCTTGAACTAAGGGCTCCGCAGCGTCAGGATTATTCTGCCGTACCCCGTGCGGCATACGAGCAGACCGACATTTATTTCCCTGGTTATATGGACAATATTTATGTCCAGATTGCCGTCCGTGATTCACTTGCTGAAGTACGGGAGCGGCAGAGGGCAATTGAAGAGAGAGAACAGCAACGGCTTGAGCAGCAGCGATTGAGGGATTCAATCCAGCTGGCTGATTCGCTCAGCAGGAAAGCACTGGCGGATTCACTGGCTTTGGCCGACAGCCTCAAGGCTGTGGCAGACTCTCTGCATATCGCCGACAGTCTTGCGGCCCTTGATTCTGCCCGGCTTGCGGCGCAGGCTGATTCTTCAGTTGTGCTGACCAAGGAACAGCTGCGGGAGAAGGCCCGGGCCGAAAGGGCTGAGAAAAAGGCCCAAAGGCTTGCAGCCAAGGAAGCCCGGTGGGAAGCCCTTGACAGGCGGGATGCCGAAAAGGAGCGCATCAAGGAAGAAAAGAAACTGATGAAAGAGCGCCGGCGCAAGCTCAAGCTGCTTCAGGCCATGGAAGAAGAGAGGCAGAAGGAAGAACTCAAGCTTGAGAAGTACAAGTCCCGGTTCCTTGAGCGTGAAAACCGTAAGAAAATGCGGGAAGCCGCCCGAGCCTCCCGCAGGGAAAAATAATATTGTCTGAAAAAGTCTTATGCTTTCTTCTTTCAGAGATCCGTACCCATTGAGACAATACATTCAAGTCTGATGTCTTCGGATGAGGCCCCGGCGGAAATCCTGAAATCCCCGGATTCTAACACAGGATTCATTGTCTGGTCATCCTCCAAGACGGTGGACTATCGCATCTGTCAGAGCCTCAAGCTGCTGAGAGAGTATCTCAAAGATTTTCTTCCGCAAAAAGGCCGATGATGTTCAGGATGACCTTCGAGGCCTTTTCCATGCTTTCAAGCGGCACATATTCCAGTTTCCCGTGGAAATTGTGTCCTCCCGCGAATATATTCGGACATGGAAGTCCCATGAATGACAGGTTGGCTCCGTCTGTCCCTCCTCTGATTGGCTGGATGTGAGGCTTGATGCCCTCCATTTCCATTGCCTTTACGGCCTTTTCTATGATATGGTAATGAGGCTCGACCTCTTTTTTCATGTTGTAGTACTGATGCTTGATTTCGACAGAAGCGGTGCCCTGCCCGTATTTCAGGTTGATGAAATCCGCGCATTTCTGCAGCATTGCCTTCTTGTCCCCGAAGAGCTTCATGTCGTGGTCCCGGATGATGTAGGAGAATGAAGCCTCTTCCACGGTCCCGCTGAAGCCGACGATATGGAAGAATCCGTCGTAGCCGTCTGTGAATTCCGGGCGCTGTTCCACAGGAAGCAGGCCGTTGAGTTCCATTCCGATGAGGATGGCGTTGAGCATCTTGCCTTTGGCGTAGCCCGGATGTATGTTGCGCCCCTGGATGCGGACAGTGGCCGATGCTGCATTGAAATTCTCGTATTCGAGTTCTCCGACGGCGCCTCCGTCCATCGTATAGGCATATTTTGCCCCGAACTTTGCCACATCGAACTTTGCCACGCCTCTGCCGATTTCCTCATCCGGCGTGAAGCCTATCTTTATCGGGCCGTGCCTGAATTCCGGATGGGTCATGATGTATTGCACGGCATCCATTATTTCTGCGACTCCGGCCTTATCGTCGGCCCCGAGCAGTGTCGTGCCGTCTGTCGTGATGAGTGTCTGCCCTGTATAGTGCTTCATCTCCGGGAAGTCCTCCGTCTTCAGCGCGAGGCCGGTCTCTTTGTTGAGAAGGATGTCCCCTCCGTCATAATTCCGTATGATCTGCGGCTTTATTCCTGCCCCGGAAGCATCAGGGGATGTGTCTACATGAGCGATGAACCCTACCGCAGGAGCCTTGTCCCCGCAGTTTGACGGGATAGTCCCCATCACATACCCGTATTCGTCCAGAGTGGCTTCCACGCCCATTGCGAGCAGTTCGTCCCGGAGCATCCTGAGCAGGACCAGCTGTCTCTCGCTGCTCGGCTGGCTTTCTGATTCGGGGTCAGACTGTGTGTCAACCGCCACATATCTGAGAAATCTGTCGAGAATTGTTTCCATTTTGCTGTTGTTCTATTGTCTTTATAATGTTCCTGACGGCTTGTGCCTGTCTTTTATTCATGCTTTGCGGCTGCAGCTGCCGGCGGCTTGCGGCTGCCTTCCGGTTTACAGAACCAGAAGGCTGACCCCCATTATTGCCATGCCTCCGACGACCCCGGCTATTGCCACATGGTGCTTCCCGTATTTTTCGGCTGTCGGCAGCAGTTCGTCGAGTGATATGTATATCATGATTCCGGCCACTGCGGCAAGAATCAGCGGGAATGCCAGTCCCCCGTCTGAAATCCTGATGCCGGAAAGGGCAGTCACTCCGTAGCAGATTGCTGCCCCGAGCGGTTCGGTCAGTCCGGACAATGTGGCGTATATGAGGGCCTTGGCCTTGCTCCGCGTGGCATAATATATAGGTATTGCCACTGCTATTCCTTCCGGGATGTTGTGCAGGGCGATGGCGAATGTGATGCCTGTTCCTGTCCCTGAGTCGTTAAGCGCCCCGATGAAGGTGGCCATCCCTTCCGGAAAGTTGTGGATGGCAATGGCCAGGGCGGACATGACTCCCAGTTTCTTGAGAGCGGCGGCATTTCCTGATTGTTCCGAATCATGTATCATTTCCGTGGCTGCCGTCCTCGCATTCAGAGTCAGTCCCGTGGCCTCGTGCGGATTTTCATATTCAGGAACAAGGAAGTCGATCAGGGTAATCAGGCCCATGCCTCCGAAGAATGCAAGGAGCACCCACACTCTGGCATTGTCCAGCCCTGCCGACCCTGCCGCACTCTGGGCTTCAGGATACAGCTCCGCCAGCGAAATGAATATCATCACTCCCGCAGAGAGGCCAAGTGCTGCCGCCAGAAAATTGCTGCTCAATCTTTTGAGAAACAATATCATTGCTCCTCCGAGTCCTGTGGCGGACCCGGCAAGCAGCGTCAGCGTCAGTGCGTGAATGACATTCTCCATCCTAAGCCTTTCTAGCCCGTTTTGCAGACACTATTATATATATGATTATTGCGGCATACGGAATGATGGCCACCGGTTCTGTCCATGGGGACGGTTCCATCATCCAATCGACTTTGGCAAACTTCAGGATGGCGCTGACCACTCCCATGAGTGCGCCTCCGGCGATGAATCCGGAAGCGATGAGCGTGCCTTTTTCCTGTCTTGCATCATTGACTTCCTTGTCTTTGCTCCTGCTGCCGACATACCATGAAATCGCTCCTCCGATGAGCATCGGGAGGTTCAGGTCAATCGGGATGAACATTCCGAGGGCAAAAGGCAGGGCTGGAACTTTGGCGAGAGTAAGCACTATGGCAAGTGCGGCTCCTATCCCGTACAGAAGCCATGGAGCTCCGCCTCCGTTCATCATCGGCTCTATCACTGCCGCCATTGCGTTGGCCTGTGGGGCGACAAGGGCATTCTCTCCGGTGAAGCCATAAGTCTCGTTGAGGACGAGCATGACGCCGCCTACAGTCGCGGCTGCGACCAGAGTGCCGAGGAATTTCCATGTCTCCTGCTTGGCCGGGGTGCTGCCTATCCAATATCCTATCTTGAGGTCGGTGACGAAGGCACCTGCTACAGAAAGGGCCGTACATACGACACCGCCGATAATCAGGGCAGCAGTCATTCCTGCCGTCCCCTCCAGTCCGCACGCAACCATCACCAGGGATGCCAGTATGAGTGTCATCAGGGTCATGCCGCTGACCGGATTGGACCCGACGATGGCTATTGCATTGGCCGCTACTGTAGTAAAGAGGAATGCGATGACTCCGACCACAATCAGTCCGATTACGGCATGCCAGATGTTGTCAACGACTCCGAAGGCAAAGAACGCGAGGACGGCCAGCAGGGTGAGGCCGATGCCTATGGCAATGACCTTCATTGAAATGTCTCTCTGTGTCCTGATTGTCTGTTTTTCTTCTGTCGTCTTCTTGCGGGAGAACTCACCGGCGGCCAGCCCGACTGCGGACTTGATGACGCCGAAAGACTTGATGATGCCTATGATGCCGGCTGTCGCTATGCCTCCGATTCCGATATGCCTTGCGTATTCGGTGAATATCTGGTCAGCGGACATTTCTCCGACAGTCATTGTTATACCTGTGTTCATCAGGTCGATGACCTGGCCTCCCCAGATGAGATTCATCAGAGGGATGATGACAAGCCAGACCAGAAAGCTTCCGCAGCAGATGATGAATGCATACTTGAGGCCGACGATATAGCCGAGTCCGAGAACCGCCGCCCCCGTGTTTAGCTTCAGCACGACCTTGGCCTTTTCTGCAATCATTTCCCCGAACGGAAGAATCTTCGTCGTCACTGTTTCTCCCCAGAGGTGGAATGTGGATACGATGAAATCATAGAGCCCGCCCACGAGTCCGCTGATGAGAAGAGTCTTTGCCCCTTTTCCTCCGCTTTCCCCGCTTACAAGCACCTGTGTGGTGGCCGTGGCTTCAGGGAAAGGATATTTGCCGTGCATTTCCTTGACAAAATATTTTCTGAAAGGAATCAGGAACAGTATCCCGAGTATGCCGCCCAGAAGAGACGAGAAGAATACCTGGGTGAAATTGACGGTAAGTTCCGGATACCTCTCCTGCAGGATGTACAATGCCGGGAGCGTGAAAATTGCTCCGGCCACGATTGCTCCCGAGCATGCCCCGATGGACTGAATCATCACATTCTGTCCCAATGCATTCTTTTTCCCGAGGGCTCCCGATACTCCGACGGCAATGATGGCAATGGGGATTGCCGCTTCAAAGACCTGTCCTACCTTCAGCCCGAGGAATGCCGCGGCTGCAGAAAAAATAATCGTCATAATCAGCCCCATGCTTACGGAGTAGGGCGTCACTTCCGGATAATTCTTCTCCGGAGACAGGAGCGGCCTGTATTCTTCTCCGGCCTTCAGTTCCCGGTGGGCATTTTCCGGCAAAGTCATCTTTTTCTTTTCCATCTTCTGTCAAGTCCGTTAATTGATTCTTGATTCTTGTCAAATCTGAATGATTCTTGTCAAATCTGATTGTATTAAATTGTATTAAAAATTGGTCCCTCTATTTTATAATACCTGTTAAATAATTCCTCTCGTATTTCCGCCCGTATACTAAATAATTCCTCTCGTATCCCAGTATACTGATTCCTCTCGTATCATATATCATAACATAATAAATCAAACATCAGATATCAATCATATATCATAATTCCTCTTGTGCCATATAATAATGTTTTCTCAAAATGTTTCCCCGGCAAATATACTTAATATTTTATTTAATGTCTATCGCGTCTATCGTGTTCGCGGCCGATGGAGCTAAAAATGTTTTCCACCGGGCGCGGTTCTGAATTTCCGGGGCTATTTATGAGCTTCCGTGCTATTTATGAATGTTTTGCCGTCAGTCAAAATAAATGCATCGCTTCCGGTTTTGTGAGGGATTTCTGTGAATAGACATAAATTTTTTGAAAAAATCTTCAAAAAAGTTTGGAGGGAAAGAAAAAGTGCGTATCTTTGCAGCCCGTTTCGGAAAAAGCAGGAGTTTTCCTACAGAGAAACGGGAAGTTCATTGACAATAATGAGAGAGAAAAACGAGGTAAAGAAGCAGAAACGAGAAGTCGAGTAGTCGGCCTCATGGGGGCAGGGATGTCCCAGGGGCAACCGACTGCGGACTGCAATTTCAAGGCAACAATACACACGAGAGTGTGATTCACGAGGAGAAGGATTGAAGGGCGGACGGAGGATGCCTAGGCTTCCGGAGGCGATGAAGGACGCGGCAAGCTGCGAAAAAGCACGGGGAACCGCAAGCAGGTATCGATCCGTGCGTGTCCGAATGGGGCAACCCGGCTGGAAGGAGTCCAGTCACCGGCGAGGAGCCGGGGCGAACGCGGGGAACTGAAACATCTCAGTACCCGCAGGAGGAGAAAGAAAACAATCGATTGCCGTAGTAGTGGCGAGCGAACCGGCAAGAGCCCAAACCGGACCTGTCGAGGCAGGTCCGGGGTAGTAGGAGCCGCCAAGTGCACATCTTGAGGAACCGGAACGGTCTGGAAAGGCCGGGCGCAGCGGGTGACACCCCCGTACGGGCGACGAGAGATGAGCGGGCGGCCACCTGAGTAGGGCGGGACACGAGGAATCCTGTCCGAAACCGCGGGGACCAACCCGCAAGGCTAAAGACTACCGGAAGACCGACAGTGGACCAGTACCGTGAGGGAAAGGTGGGAAGCACCCCGGGAGGGGGAGTGAAACAGAACCTGAAACCGTCCGTCTGCAAGCGGTCGGAGCGCGCGAGCGCGACGGCGTGCCTTTTGCATAATGAGCCTACGAGTTGTTCCTCAGCGGCGAGGCTAAGCCCCTCAGGGGCGGAGCCGCAGCGAGAGCGAGTCTGAACAGGGCGTTCAGTCGCTGGGGACAGACGCGAAACCCGGTGATCTACCCTTGGCCAGGCTGAAGGGTCCGTAACTGGACCTGGAGGGCCGAACCGGTTTACGTTGAAAAGTGCTCGGATGAGCTGAGGGTAGGGGTGAAAGGCCAATCAAACCGGGAGATAGCTCGTACTCCCCGAAATGCCTTTAGGGGCAGCCTCGGGACAGCAACGCGGAGGTAGAGCTACTGATAGGA
>JADIMJ010000056.1 GCA_017694835.1 Candidatus Cryptobacteroides gallistercoris | reverse complement strand
GGTGAAGTCCGTCTCGCCCAGTATCTCCCGCCGGTAGTCATGGTAACGCGACATCCTGCGCTCAAAGCGTATGATATGTTCCTTGGTCCTTTCCGCCCCGTCGAACTTTTCCAGATACTCGTGGACGCGGGCGAGCAGGTTCGGGTGGTTTCGTTCGAAGGCGCGGGCCGGGTACAGCACATCCTCGATGACCTGCCTCATCCACCTGCCATCCGCCTTGTCCGAGAAGGTCTTTTCCGCCCGCTCGATGATGGCTGCGATCTGTCCGGGCAGGCGCTTCTGTTCGGCGGCAGGGACAGGCGTCGTGCGTCTGTAACTGAGGGTTTCGGAATCCCAGTACCTGTCCTGCACCTCAAGAGGAGAGACCACCTTTATGTCCACGCTCTTCTCTCTGACCCGGAAACAGATGTTCGAGGTCTCGGGGGAGCATTTTTTCAGATAGACGGAAACTTTCATCGGCATCGCTTTTTGATTTACATCGCAAAGGTAAACAAATTCCCGTATATGTTCCCATATATCCCGAAGAAACCTGCAACGGATTAAGACAAATTAAAAAGTCGTTCCCAAATCTGATACCGCATAAGATGCAGTATATCAACGATTATATTTGCAGATGTTTAGCTCTTTTTTTCATTTTGGTCTTTATTCGACTTCCCGAATATCATATATTGCAGTTCCACACTTTCTTTGTTTTTATGCCGACAGGAGCCCAAGGCAAAAAGTGGGTGGATTTTTGGGTGGATAAAAATGAAAAATTGCAGCAACTTTATGATATACATAGAGTTACTGCAACCTATTGGCGGTGCGTACGGTACTCTGACTGTCCTCGGGTTCGCAGTGGACATGGACGGAGTATACGGGGACATCTACAGGATGTCTGCGGAGATTACAAGGGAAGGGGCTTCCCCGGTCTCTGAATTCAGTGCTTCAGGCCTGTCTTTGCCGGAGACCGCTGCAGAAGGATTCCCGTCCGCTGCTCTGCAGAAAGGTACCGGGACGGATTTGGTCCTTTCCAGGTTCAATCCTTTCCAGGTTCAGTCCTTTTCAGGTTCAATCCTATCCAGATTTAATCGGCAGTAAATTTTAAATAGATTATGAAAAACAGAATATATTCATTCCCGGCATTTGCCGCTTCCCTCCTCATGCTTCTGGCAATGACATCCTGTGAGAACAAGACATCCGGGACTGCGGCGTCGCCCGTAGAAATTGAAATTGAGGAAATCGGGGATGACTTCGTGTCGTTCACATTGTCTGCTCCCGATGCCGCATTGCTTACATACAAACAGTTGGCTGAATTTGACGCATCACCGTCCGCAGATGAGGTGCTCAGGAGCGGAGTCCAGGCTGACCCGTCCTTATATAAGGTCTATACTATTGGAGGCCTCTCTCCTGAGACAGTGTATCGCATTGCCGCTGCTGCCATGTATCCGGACGGCTCGTATTCGAATGTTGCTGAAGTTAGGGTGGAAACTACGGAGAGCGATGCTGTCGTCCCTACGCTTGTGCTCAGGGATGTCACGCCTGCTTCAACATCGGTAAGCTTCACCCTTGTCCCGGACAAGGCAGAGAAGGCGGCATATCTTTGCGTGCTGTCTTCTGATGAGGTCCCTTCTGCAGCTGAAATCCTTGAATCAGGGCATGAGGCTGACCCGTCAAAGACTGACTTGTATTCTGTGCCGGGACTGCTTCCGGAGACGGAATATACTCTCGTGGCCGCTGCCGTAAGTGCGGACGGCACATACTCTGAAGTGGCTTCGGAGCCTTTTGCTACGCTTGAGGCGCAGCCGGCGGCAATCGGTGACTACTATTACAGTGACGGGACATGGAGCAGCGGGGCTGAAGGTCCTGTCGCCGGAAAGGAATGTGTCGGCATCGTGGTGCTTGCGGGAAGAGGAACGGTTACCAACGGCGGTACTGATACCGGGGTCTATTATACCAGGGACGGGCATTCACGGCTTGAGAATATCAACGGTTATGTGGTTTCTCTCAATGATGTGGCTTCGGGGACTGAATATGCATGGGGCTCATGGGATGTGGACGGCGACAGCGGAGTCGGGACAATGCATTCTGACAGCGACTTTGAAGGATATTACAACACATCCATGATAAAGGCCAAGGCGGAAGAGAAGGCCGGCGGACTCAGCGATGACGCAGTCAACAATTATCCGGCTGCGTATGCGGCTGTCGTCTTGTATGAGAATGAAGTTTCCGCACCTGAATCCTCCTCAGGATGGTTCCTGCCGTCAGCCCAGCAGCTGCATTATCTTTTCATGAAAAATGAAGAAATAAATGCTGCCCTGAATTCCCTTGGGGACGCCGCGACTCCGGTGTACAGAAGAGATGCCATATATTGGTCAAGTTCAGAACAGCAGACGGAAAACGGTACAAGATACTGGGCTTATATGGTAAATCTTGATTCATCCAATATAACTCCAGGCTATATCAGCGGACAAAGGAAAAACAAAGAATACAAAGTCCGTCCTTGGCTCGTATTCTGAAAATAATACTTGTACATTAGATCTTATCTGCGGCCGGTGGACAGGTGAAATGCATCCGCCGGCCGCGTTGTATTCAATTTTTGCGGGAAATCAATTTTATTTTTACAAATTATCACTAAATTTATCGGCCGAAATTCAAAATGGAGAATTTCCGATACAATCAACCGCTAATTTTAACACAATAACATGACTACACAACTTCCCAAGGAACGGAAAATTTCAAGGAAACTGACAATCCTGCTTCCCCTTGTCATTGCCGTCACCTTGTTCCTCTGGCTTGTGCCGACTTCATTCTTCGGAATCGACGGGCTCACTGTCGTAGAGCAGCGTACAATCGCAATCTTTGTGTTTGCTGCCCTGATGTGGATGTTCGAGATTATCCCGACCTGGACCACATCCGTGCTGATAATAG
>JADIMJ010000055.1 GCA_017694835.1 Candidatus Cryptobacteroides gallistercoris | reverse complement strand
CTCTTCCCCCTCTTATGGTTACAAACGCGCTCATTGTTCCGGTGTAATTTTGCATCAGATAAAAACGAGAATATAATGAATCGGAAAACAGAATTACCCGAAGATTTGTGCGCGGACGAAGCAGTATGCTTCATCGCAGACCGCCACCACATAACCCCGCAACAACTCTTGCGTTATTTCCTTTTCGGGGAAATTCTTGCCAATGCCGCGGCACCGGTCAGGGCGGCCATACCTCTGGAGCCGAACGAAATAGAAATACTTAAAGGACTGTCAGAAAAAGTCAATGATTAAAATGTACGGAAACATAAAAACAAGATGACAATGAAAAGGATAATAGGTATAATCGCCCTCGTGCTGGCTGTAGGCCTGTCCGCGATGGCACAAACGACAGACAATATGAGTAGAATCGAAGTATGCAAGCAGAATTACCGCACCCTGTTCGGCGGTGAAGCCCTGACCGGACAGGGCACGGACCCGGAAATGATGGACATCCTTCAGAAGTTCATCTTCGGCGAGGTATTCCAGACGGGCGGACTGACGCTGAAACAGCGTGAGATGATTACCTGCATCACTCTCGCCACGATGCAGACCCTGCCGCAACTGAAAGCCCATGCCGGAGCAGCTCTCAATGTGGGTGTTACTCCCGAGGAACTGCGCGAGGTGATGTACCTCACCGCCCCGTTCATCGGCTTTCCAAAGATGCTGAATGCCGTCTCTACGGTGAATGAGGTGTTCAAGGAGCATGGCATCTCACTGCCGTTGGAAAAGCAAGGCACGGTGACAGAGGAAACACGCCATGAGACGGGCAAGGCCATTCAGGACAAGCTCTATCCCGGCGGCATCGCTTCGGTAATGGAAGGTCTGCCCGGCGACTTGGGAGCAGATGTGGAACAGTTCCTTACGGACTACCTCTTCGGCGAAATATACAGCCGTGGCGCAATAGATTTACAGACACGCGAACTGCTCGGCTATTGCGTACTGGCCACCTTGGAAGCCGAAAGCCAGCTTCACTCGCATTATCACGGCAACATCAACGCCGGCAACTCGCCAGAAACATTGACAGCAGCCGTCATCCAGTGCCTGCCCTACATAGGCTTCCCTGCCGCCATCAAGGCGTTGCGCATCATCAAGGAGGAATATGCCAAGTAACATTAAAAAAGTTTATTTTTGCATTATCATCAGATGACAGGCAGGAACATGGAAATCATAAAAGCAGACACGATAGAACAGTACAACAGGTTTTTCGGATTCCGGACACAGCATCCTCTGGTCAGCGTCGTGCATTTCAACGGCACGGAAAACCAGCCGGATGCACACAGGATGGCTTTCGGGTTCTATGCCCTCTTTCTGAAAAAGACAGTGGGATGCACCATCAATTACGGGAAGACGAAATATGACTACGACGACGAGACGGTGGTATGCTTTGCGCCAGGACAGACCGTCGAGATTCACCGCATAGAGGACGGGCCTGCGCCGGAAGCCGACGCACTGCTGTTTCATCCGGACTTCCTGCACCGCACTCCACTTGCCCAGAAGATAAGACAGTATACCTTCTTCTCGTATGCATCCAATGAGGCCTTGCATCTGTCCGAGGATGAGCGCATGGTCATACAGGACTACATGTCCAAGATAGCCAACGAACTGAATCATCCGATAGACAAGTTCTCCAAGCCTCTGATTATCTCGAACATCGAGGTGCTGCTCAATTATTGCATGCGTTTCTATGAACGGCAGTTCATCACCCGCGAGGAATTGAACAACAATGTCCTTGTCCGTTTCGAACGGCTGCTGGACGAATATTGGGAGTCAGGCATAGCCGAGCAGCAGGGATTGCCTACAGTGAAATATTTTGCAGACAAGATATGCCTGTCACCAAACTATTTCGGAGACTTGGTGAAGGCCGAGACAGGAAAGACGGCCCGGGAGCTCATACATCTGAAAATCATTGAAATGGCCAAGAACGCCCTGTTCGAGCCGGACGCAAGCATTAAGCAGATTGCCGACATGCTCGGCTTCCAGTACCCGCAGCATTTCCAGCGCTTCTTCAAAAAGGAAGTCGGTTGCACGCCGAAAGAATATCGGACAAAGAATTGATACGCCGAGACATGGCTCTACCGCTTCCGCTTCGGGTTGCGCGGGAACCAGCCTCTGGCGACCCGCTTCTCCTGTTCATACAGTTCCAGGATGGACCAGAAACAGGAAAAAGCTGCCACTCCGACGAGGGTGGAGACGATGATGTTGCTGATAAAGAGCGAGCCTGCCGCCGCACCTGCTCCAGCCAGCAGAAAGACCCACCAGCAACGCTTCCCGAAATAATATTCAGCCTTGATGACTATGGGATGGAAGATTCCGATGATCAAAAAAGTGCCTAAGCCGATGATAATGCCCGTGTAATTCATATTATGACTGACCTTGGAGCACAAAGGTAGACATTTTCGCCGGTATTTCTTTCTGCCGCGGCCGGTGGAGATATGAAATGTTGTCCACCGGCCGTGATTTTCCCGACAAAGTGCGCCCGACGGCATTTTGAAAATGCCACCGGGCGTGAAAATGCCGTAAAATCGTGCCCGATGGAGCCACAAAATACATTCCAACGGGCGCGGCTCTGAACCGACTGGTACAACTCACATTAGCATCGTCAGACAGGAATATGGGAGACAGGCCTGTGGAAGGCCCACAGAATGATGCCGACGGATACGGACACATTGAGGGAATGCTTCGTGCCGTACTGGGGAATTTCAATCGAGAAGTCCGAAGCGTCGACGGCCTGCTGTGAGACGCCGGAGACTTCGTTGCCGAATATAAGGGCATATCTGACGGAGGAATCGGGAATGAACTCGTCAAGTTTAACGGAATCCGAGGTCTGCTCCACGCTCACGATGACATAGCCTTCATCCCTGAGGCTGCGGATGGCGTCAAGGGTATCGTCATAATGTTCCCAAGGGACACTGAATTCCGCGCCGAGGGCGGATTTATGGATTTCGGCGGAAGGAGGGACTGCGCAGATGCCGCAAAGGCAGACCTTGTCTATCTTGAATGAATCGCTGCTGCGGAAAGCAGAGCCGACATTGTGCGCGCTGCGGATATTGTCAAGGATGACAGCAATCCCTGATTCAGGTGATTCCTTATATTCTTCAGGGCTGATGCGGCCCAGTTCGATGTTCAAAAGTTTCCTGTTCATCTGAAAAAGTTATCAACACAAAGGTAAGAAAAATAAAATTTTGAGTACATTTGTGCGCTAAATTCATTTGCGATGAAACAGGATCTGCAGATTTTCAATCTGATTAAGAAAGAGGAAGAAAGACAGACGATGGGCATTGAACTCATCGCCTCCGAGAACTATGTCAGCGACCAGGTGCTGGAGGCACTCGGCTCCATCTGCACCAACAAATATGCGGAAGGATACCCCGGAGCAAGGTACTACGGGGGATGTGAGGTGATTGACCAGATAGAACAGCTCGCCATTGAGCGCATATGCCGTCTCTTCGATGCTGAATATGCCAATGTACAGCCTCATTCAGGGGCACAGGCCAATATGGCTGTCATGATGGCATGCCTGAAGCCCGGAGACACATTCATGGGTCTTGACCTCGCACACGGCGGACATCTCACGCACGGTTCCCCAGTCAACATGTCTGGAATTCTCTATCATGCAGTCTCATACGGACTTGATGAAGTGACCGGTCTCGTTGACTACAATCAGATGGAAAAACTTGCCCTCGAGCACAGGCCCAAACTTATCATCGGAGGTGCATCCGCATATTCAAGGGAATGGAACTGGGCCAGAATGAGAGAAATAGCGGACAAGGTCGGCGCAATCCTCATGGTGGACATGGCCCACACGGCCGGCATAATAGCCGCAGGCCTGCTCAGCAACCCTGTGAAATATGCCCACATCGTGACTTCGACGACCCACAAGACATTGAGGGGGCCGAGAGGGGGCATCATCCTGATGGGCAAGGACTTCGACAATCCGTGGGGACTCACTACCCCGAAAGGCGTCGTCAAGAAGATGTCACAGATACTGAATTCAAGCGTTTTCCCGGGAGTACAGGGAGGGCCGCTCGAGCATTGCATCGCAGCAAAGGCCGTATCATTCTATGAGGCGCTCCAGCCGGAATTCATAGAATATCAGAAGCAGGTGCTTGCAAACGCCTCCGCCATGGCAGAAGCATTTGCGGAAAAAGGATACAAGATAGTATCCGGAGGCACGGACAACCATCTGATGCTCATTGACCTGAGGACAAAATTCCCGGAACTGACCGGGAAAGTGGCTGAAAAAGAACTCGGAAAGGCCGACATCACCATCAACAAGAACATGGTGCCGTTCGACAGCCGCTCTCCTTTCCAGACCTCAGGCATAAGGATAGGCACACCGGCCATCACATCACGCGGATTCGTTGAAAAAGACATGGAGTCCATCGTGAATCTCATAGACATGGTGCTGAACAATGCTGCCTCGCATCTTGACCTGATTGCAGGAAAGACAGAGGAAGGCAGGGAAGAATATGAGGAAGTGCTGGCGGCCGTACGCCGCCAGGTGAGGATGAAAGTCACAGGAATGCCTCTGAACAGATATTGATCTTATCAGAACCCACTCCTTCATTATCAGAAATTGAACTTGGTCATCAGCTGCACACGGTGGTTGGTGACCCAATGGCGTGTAGCCTCATCACCATTGGAGAGGACTTCCCCGTTCTTCGCCACTTTGCCATTGGCAAAAACATAGTCGCCATATTGCGCAGATGTCATTTCATACTCCAGACCGAGGGTGAATTTGCCTATATTCCAGACAATTGTCGGGACAATCCTGTATGCCTGGGAGAGATTCTTGAAATTGCCGCCGTCCTTGCTGAAGAACCAGTATTGTGTCATGTCTTCAGTGGCTCCGAGATTGTTGATGTAGCCAGCCATGAGCATTCCCTGGACCTTCTTGCCTATTGACAGTGAAATCCAGGATGAACTCGTATGGGTAGCCGCATAACTGTAATGATGGCTTCCGTCAATGCCTGTCACCCCGTATCCGCTGACCTGATTGAGGAAGTCCGCAGCACTGCCATAGACAGTCTTTGCTTTGAGGGTGAATGATTTGTACTTGTACTGAAGATAGAAGTACGGGGAGACGGCTGTCATCCTGCCTGATGCCTTGTATATGTTTTCCGAGCCTCCGGCAAACTCTGAATATTCTCTGTAAGGCTTGATGCTGAGCAGGCTGGCTCCGGCTCTGGCAAGAAACCCTCCTGACCTGTAGGTGAATCCGAGATATGCCTCGGGAAGGATTCCGTATTTCATATAATTGGCTGAAGCCCCTTCCGGACCTACGGAAGTGTACTGCATCTGATAAATTAAAGCCGCTGTCAAGGTGAAATGCTTCCCGAGCCCTGCATCCATGGTCACCTGAGGGCTACGGTTGAACGGATTGAACGGAGCACCGGTAGCAAGGCTTATGACATCCGGCTGGTCTGCCGCCATGGGATGCCATGCCTGGCCCATGAGCAGGGACACGGATGCCTTATGGTCTCCGCACATCGGAAGGTCCTTCCAGCCGAGTTTCATGTACGCCTGCCTGAGCCTGAGCGTAGCCGTGCCGGTGGAGCCGCTGAGGCCGGCATAGAAATCCGTCTCCACTTTGGCGGAAATGTCCATGTTCCCTACCCGGTATCCCTTGACATCAAGGCCCACACGAGAAGTAATGGACAAGAACCTGAACGACGGCGTAGCATTCAGGTCCTCCCCGTTGCTGTCAAGTTCCATGTCAAACGGAAGATAATAGAACAGGTTTCCCGTGCCGGATGCACTCTCGCGTGAATCAAATGCGAAATAGTTCCTTATGAACCCGTAGAGACTGAAATGATTTTTGAGTTCCTCCTTGACACGGGTCTCCTTTTCCGGAGTTTTTTCAGGAGCCGGGGTCTCTTCTGCGCCTGCGGCAAATGCAGGGCAGGCAATTGCAGCAGCGGCAATGACAGCCAATATTCTTTTCATGACATTTTACAAATTAATCAGAATCCGATGAAGAAAAGCAGCAGGTAGCCGAGGACATATCCGATGACACCTACCAGAATCCCCACTTTCGTCATATCCTTCGTCGTCACAAGCCCCGTCGAGTGCGCAAGTGCGTTCGGCGGCGTACTTATAGGGAAGAGCATTGCAAGCGAAGTGCAGAGCACTGCCCCGATCACAAGGGTCTTCGCCCCGCCGACAGGGTCAAGCGTATCGCCCATTCCGACAGCCACAGCACAGAGAATAGGAACAATCAGGCTCGCAGCGGCTGTATTGGAGATGAAGTTTGATATGAAGTAGCCGATGAATCCGGCAACGAGTATCACCACCATAGGGAGCCACTCCCCGAACGGAATAGATGTCACAAGATGCTCGGCGAGGCCGGTGTTGGTCATCGCAAGTCCCAGTGCGAAGCCGCCCGCCACCATCCAGAGCACGCTCCAGTTTATGTCCTTAAGGTCATCCTTTGTTATTATTCCGGTGATACAGAACACCCCGACAGGAATCATGGCCACTACATTGGAGTTCAGCTTGGTGAGACTCTCGGTCATCCAGAGCAAAATCGTAAGTGCGAATGTTATCCACACTACATAAGTGCGCCATGTCTTTTCGTGATGGCTCTCGATTTTCAGTTCTATCGTCTTCTGTTTGAACGGATACATTTTCAGAAGTATCACCCATGCAATCAGAAGCATTATGTACACATACGGTATCATCCTGAACATCCAGTCGTCAAATCCCACATCAAGGTGCAGGGAATCGTTGATGTACTGGAACGCAATTGCATTCGGAGGTGTGCCGATAGGCGTGCCTATTCCTCCGAGATTTGCAGCAATAGGTATGGAAAGCGCAAGTGCGATGCGGCCCTTGCCGTCCGGAGGCAGAGTCTTCAGGATAGGGGCAAGGAAAGTCAGCATCATGGCCGCCGTGGCTGTATTGCTCATGAACATGGAGAATGTTCCTATCACAAACAGGAAGCCCAGGAGGACGAACTCGGACTTCTTTCCGAAAGGCTTCATAAGTACCCTCGCCAGCTGCACGTCAAGACCCACTTTCGTCGAAGCAATCGCAAGGATGAAGCCCCCGAGGAAAAGCATGATCACCGGATCGGCGAATGTGGCGAGTATCGACTTGTAGCTCACGAATGTCCCCATCTCCGACGGTATTCCGGCCCCCTTCATGAAAGGCAGGCTGCTGTCGGATATGGTCAGCAACATTATCACTATTATCAGCACGGATGTGGTCCAGGTCGGGATAATCTCGAACATCCACATC
>JADIMJ010000054.1 GCA_017694835.1 Candidatus Cryptobacteroides gallistercoris | reverse complement strand
TGGAAGCCGCCATGAAGGCAGGGGCGGACGGAGTCCATCTGGGCAAGAATGACATGCCTGTGGACAAGGCAAGGGAGATGGCGGGAAACGGATTCATAATCGGAGGGACAGCCAATACTTTTGAGGACATCAGCAGGCTTGCTGCACAAGGGGCCGACTATATAGGCTGCGGGCCGTTCCGCTTTACCACCACCAAGAAAAACCTTGCCCCGGTGCTCGGGGTTGAAGGCTACAGACAGCTTGTCGCCGGGATGAAGGCAGGGGGCATTGCACTGCCGACAGTGGCGATAGGAGGAATATGTCTTGCAGACATCCCGGAGATACTCTCGACAGGGGTCAGCGGCATAGCACTGAGCGGAAGCATACTGAGAGCGGCAGACCCGGTTGCGGAAATGAGAAAGATTGCCGCTCTGGTGTTCGGCATGTGAATCGGACAAATACAACTGAACAGGTTATAAATTATTAAACAAAAGATAACAATGATTGAGAAGAATGTTTCACGGGGTATCATAAGTACCTATTTTGAAAAGCTTGAAAGGAATCTTGACATCGATGTCGCCATAGTGGGCGGAGGCCCGTCAGGCATCGTGGCTGCATATTATCTGGCAAAGTCCGGACTCAAGGTGGCACAGTTTGACCGCAAGCTGTCTCCGGGAGGAGGAATGTGGGGCGGCGCCATGATGTTCAATCAGATTGTCGTGCAGGAAGAGGCGCTTGACATTGTAAAGGATTTTGAAATCAACTACAAGCCGTACGGTGACGGACTGTATGTGATGGATTCCGTCGAGAGTACTTCCGCCCTGCTTTACAAGGCCGTGCATGAGGGAGCCACCATCTTCAACTGCTATTCGGTGGAGGATGTGGTGTTCAAGAACAATGTCGTAAGCGGCGTGGTCGTGAACTGGACTCCGGTGCTCCGCGAAGGGCTGCATGTGGACCCTCTCAACATCATGGCAAAATGCGTAATCGACGGCACCGGGCATGACAGCGAGATATGCAGGACAGTCGCCCGCAAGAACGGCATCCGCCTCTCCACTGACACAGGAGACGTAATCGGCGAACGGTCCCTCGATGTGGTGGCCGGCGAGCAGGAAGTCGTGAACGGCACGAAAGAAATCTATCCGGGACTCTATGTCTGCGGAATGGCCGCATCAGCGGTGAGCGGCACCCCGCGCATGGGACCTATCTTCGGAGGCATGCTCATGTCAGGGAAAAAGGTCGCCGACCTTATCGTCGGCAAACTCAAATGACAGGCCGCCCGATGCTCTGGATAACCGTGACTTCCCCATCATTCTTTGACGGGGAAGCCTCATTTATAGGCAGGCTGCTTTCCGGAGGGGTGGACATAGTGCATCTGAGAAAGCCGGGGGCGGCTGAATCTGACTGTGCAAGGCTGCTTGACGAGCTGACCGCCGAAGAGAGGAAGCGCATTGTCATCCACGACTTCTTTGAACTTGCCGGGCCTTACGGGCTGCGGGGAATACACCTGAATGCCAGGCGCAGTGAAAGACCGGCCGGATACAACGGACCTGTCAGCCGTTCATGCCATTCACTTGAAGAAGTGAAGACATGGAAACCCGCATGCAGCCATGTCTTCCTGAGCCCCGTCTTTGACAGCATCTCCAAGCAGGGATACAGGGCGGGGTTCACGCCGGAAATTCTCCGCAGGGCTTCCGGGGAAGGCATCATCGACGAAAAAGTCATTGCCCTCGGAGGAGTCACTCCGGACAAGGTGAAGCTGCTGCACTCACTCGGATTCGGCGGGGCGGCGATGCTGGGATATGTCAACAGACTCTCCGGATTGCCGGAGGGAGAGCAGGCTGAAGCCCTGGGCAGGATACGGATGATAATAAAAACAATGTAAAGATCAGCCTGCGGTTTTCTTGTCTGCGCAGGCCTTGAAATCCCGTCTTTGGAGTCGGCCCTTTTGGTAATAACGCACGAAACAGTTAATTTTTTTTTGCATGTCATCATCTAATTCTTACCTTTGCACTGTACCACAGTAGTGGTACAGCATAAAAGTCAATTATCTGCAAAGGAATCAATATCATGACCGAATTGAAACACATGTCCTACTGGTACGACCCCGGCATGACTGTAATCAGAGATGCCTCGATGGAAGCAGCAGAAGGACGAATCTACGGCCTGCTCGGGCTAAACGGTTCAGGGAAAAGCACATTGCTCAAACTGATGGCCGGACTGCTGTTCCCGAAAGAGGGGCAGGTCCTGCACAACGGCATCAATGCAGGAGACAGGGATCCCGCAACTCTCCGGGACATAGCATTCATGCCTGCGGAAATCAGCCTGCCTAAAGAAAGTTTGATCAGGTTCGTGTCACTGAATTCCGTGTTCTATCCAAGATTCAGCCGTAGCATACTGGACGACTGCATGAAAGAATTCGGCATTGACCCCGAGACCCCGGACCTTGGGAAGCTGTCACTTGGCTATAAACACAGGTTCATGCTCAGCTGCCTCCTTTCTTTGGGCACCGGTCTCATTCTTCTGGACGAACCGCTGAACGGCATGGACCCGCCGTCCAGGACAATTTTCAGGAAACTGCTCATGAGACACCTCCGGGATGACCAGACTGTAGTGATGTCAACACATATTATGAATGATGTTGAAAAAATCGTCACTGATGTCATCATTGTCAGAAATGACGGCACCCTGTTCTGCGCCTCGATGAGCGACATGGCAGAAAAATATTCATATGGCATTTCTGCTTCTGCTGAAGGAGCCCTGTATGCCGAGAATTGTCCGGAAGGATTCAGGGTGCTGAGGGAAAATACCGGCAGAAGCGAAGGCGACATACCGGTGGAAATATTGTTCAACGCCGTAACAAAAGGAGCCATAAAATGAAAACATTCAGTTTCACCCGAATGCTGATGCTGAGCCGCCTGCAGTTCATGGAAACTTACGGAAGACACCCGAAGAAAACCCTGACCATAGCATCCTGCGCTATAATCGCCCTGTCCTTGCTGGCCTTTGTAATCAACGGATGGAGGCTCGGCGACAGCATGGAGGCAGCAGAACATCTGACCTATATATTTGCCGCCGTCCTTTCAATGACATTCTATGCAGACCTTGTGGCCAACAGGCTTATGGTCCCGGCCTCAAACGCTGAAAAATTCGCGGCATTATACACGAATATGCTGCTGATAACAATAATCTCCGTGTTACTCACAGCAACGGTAGGGTCGGCATTCTTTTCCATAGTGTCAATGTTCATTGACGACGCAGACAACGGGGCCGTAATCCTTTTTTTCAGAAAAGGCCACAGCAGCCTGTACCTTATCTTCATGGAGCCCATATTCATCTGGCTCACACAGTTCGCGGCAGCAAAGAAAAGATACGGAAAGGCCGCATTCTGGTCTGTCATTGCAGGCTATACAATACTGATGCTGCTGCCCGTACTCCTTCAGAAAACAGGTGTGACAGGAGAAGATACGGCACGCGTACTCAGCGCATGCATCGGAGGGCTTATGCTCACATGCTCAATAGTCTGGTCTTACATTTTGCTTAAGAAAACCGAACTCGATTCCCGCGAAAATGACTGATTTCAGGCAGGACAAGGCAATATACCGGCAGATGTCCGACAGGCTCTGCGATGATATTCTCTCCGGCAGATACAATGCAGGAGACAGAATCCCGAGTGTCAGGGAGCTGTCAGAGATGCTGGAGGTCAACACCAACACTGTAGTACGCGCCTATGACCAGCTTACCCGGCAGGGCATAGTGTTCACCAGACGCGGCATGGGTTATTTTGTCTCGGAAAATGCCCGCGACATCATCATGGAAAACAGGCGCAGGGAATTCATGGAGGAAAGACTGCCCGACCTCTTCCGCCAGATGAAGCTTCTCGGCATCTCCATGGAGACGGTAGAGAGCCTCTGGAAAGAATAAGAAATCCCCATATACGGCAGCACACTGCGTTTTGATCTTCTTTACTGACAATGAAATTCCTCCTTCCTGCCACTCCTTTGAGAACATAATTCAATTGACACGAAAATGGAAAAACAATCATATCAACTGGTTACAGAACGGCTCGTCCTGCGTGCCTGGCGGGAGTCGGATGCCGGGATACTGTATGAATATGCGCGGAATCCGGAGATCGGGCCTGCAGCAGGCTGGCCGCCCCACACTTCCGTGGAAGACAGCCAGAATGTAATCCGGACTATATTTTCCGCTCCGGAGACATATGCCGTCGTCCTGAAATCAACCGGAGAATCTGTCGGAAGTATCGGCATCATGTCAGGAGAGGCATCTCATGTCTCCGGAATACGGGAGGATGAGGCAGAAATCGGCTACTGGATAGGCAGGCCGTATTGGGGGCAGGGCCTGATTCCCGAGGCGGTGCGCTGTCTGCTTCACAGGTGCTTCGAGAATTTGGGCATGGCCGCCGTATGGTGCTGCCATTATGACGGCAACACTAAATCCCGCCGGGTGATGGACAAATGCGGTTTCCGTTTCCATCATACGGAAGAAGGTAATGTGTCTCCGCTGGGGGATGTCCGCACGGAGCATTTCTTGAGACTGACAAAGGAGGAATGGGAAGCAAATATCGTGTCACATAAAGAATAGTATAGCTCTCTGTCCGTATTTCGGTCGATAGCCACCCAGGGATTTCAGTCATAACCACCCACTAAGATTACCTGTATCTCCGGATATATGGCAAAGATATATCTTTTTCTCATACTCACTCCGTTGAGATCTATTCTATATGCAGATTTGACTACTCTGTCGAGTATGGCATCCGCTATTGTCGGATTCTTAGCAAGTATATCATACCAGTTCTTGACAGGAAGTTGGCTGGCTA
>JADIMJ010000053.1 GCA_017694835.1 Candidatus Cryptobacteroides gallistercoris | reverse complement strand
GTTTTTGGCAGTTATCGGCGTAATGGCCTTTACTGCACAATACGCAGCAGCACAGGATCAGACTGCTGCCGAAGACACAACTGCAGCTGAAGCAGCAGCTCCGGCCGCTGCCAGCGAAGCCGGCTCACTTGCTGACCTCGTTGCTGCAACATCCCAGGATGTTCCTCTTCACCAGCAGCTCAAGACCCAGTTCATCGACGGTGGTCCAGGCTTCATGTCTCTGATTATCCTGTGCCTTATCCTCGGTCTTGCAGTCTGCATCGAGAGAATCATCTACCTCAGCCTTTCAAAGACAAACACAAAGAAGCTCCTTGCCAAGATTGAGGAAGCCCTCAACAACGGCGGCGTAGAGGCTGCAAAGGAAGTTTGCCGCAATACCCGCGGTCCTATCGCAAGCATCTTCTATCAGGGTCTTCTCCGCGCTGACCAGGGCATCGAGGTTGTTGAAAAGACTATCGTATCCTATGGTTCAGTACAGATGAGCCTCATGGAGAACGGACTTTCATGGATCGGCCTCTTCATTTCCGTAGGACCTTCACTCGGATTCCTCGGAACAGTTGTCGGAATGGTTCAGGCATTCGACGCCATCCAGGTAGCCGGAGACATTTCTCCTAACGTTGTCGCAGGAGGTATGAAGGTTGCCTTGATTACGACTGTCGGCGGTCTTATCGTGGCCATCATCCTTCAGATTTTCTACAACTACATCATTTCCAGGATTGACTCAATCTCCATTGAAATGGAAGATACTTCAATCTCACTTGTAGATATGCTGACAAAATACCAGGAGAAAAAATAATCATCTGAAATGGGATACTCTAAAATAACAAAAATTGTACTTTGGGTATTGATGGTAATCGGTGTTGCCGTCGGAGTATGGGGATTCATCGCAGACTTCAATGACGCTTCTGTGGATGGCCTTCTCAGATGGGGATACGTGATGGTAATCGCAGGAATTGCTATAGCAGTTCTCATGGGATTGGTCATCGCCATCGTCAACAATCCCAAGAGCCTTGTCAAGATGCTTATCGCTCTTGTAGGCTGTGCAGTAGTGGTAGGTGTGGCCTACGCACTTGCAAGCGGAGACCCGCTTGTAGGATACATCGGGACACAGCCTGATGCAGGCACACTCAAAATGACAGACACGATTCTGAATCTTGCATATATCGCATGCGGCGGAGCAATCCTCGCAATCGTTGTAGGAGCTTGTGTTTCAGCAATCCGTGGCAGTAAATAAGACAATATCAATATGGCAAAGAAATTACCAGAAATAAATTCGAGTTCAACGGCCGATATCGCGTTCCTGCTGCTGTCATTCTTTCTCATGACATCAAACATGGAACAGAATTCGGGGTTGCAGCGCCGTCTGCCGCCTATGCCAGACGAGAACCAGGAAGTCCAGAACCAGAAGATCAACCGAAGGAACATTCTTGTCGTGAAGGTCAATTCTGCGGACAGACTTATGGCTGGGAATGAGCCAATTGATGTTAGCCTATTGAAATACAAAGTAAAGGAATACCTTGTCAACGCAAACAATGACCCGAAGCTTCCTGAGAAGGAACTGAAGAACATTGAAGGGTTCGGCGAATATGAAGTGTCAAGGGGAGTCATATCCCTCCAGAATGACCGAGGCACAAGCTATCAGATGTACATTGCAGTGCAGAATGAAATTGTGAAGGCCATTGACGAACTCCGTGATGAATTCTCAAAAGCACATTACGGCAAGCCGTACCTCAGCCTTGACGAGGAGAAGCAGGAAATTGTAAGAAAGGCTATACCGCAGAACATTTCTGAGGCCGAGCCTAAGGATGTAAGCAAAAACTAAAGGAGGTTAAAATGGCAAAATTCGGAAGAAGCGGAAAAAGAGAAGTGCCGGGTCTTACTACGGCATCAATGTCCGACATCGTCTTCATGCTGCTGTTTTTCTTCATGGTGACTACCCAGCTGAGAGAGACCGAGAACAAAGTGATGGTACGTCTCCCGGAGGCATCTCAGGCAGCCAAGCTTGAAAGAAAAGACCTCGCAGCTTACATCAACGTAGGTCCGCCGACAAGAAATCTGCAGGCTCAATACGGTAATGATGCCCGAATCCAGCTCAATGACTCATTCAGGACAATCGATGACATCCGCGATTTCATCGCAACTGAAAGGGAATCAAAGAGCGAGGCAGACAGGCAGTTCATGACGGTTTCAATCAAAGCTGACGAAAACGTGAGAATGGGTATCATCACGGACATCAAACAGGAATTGAGAAGATGTTCAGCCCTGAAAATCATGTATGCAGCCAGAAAACCGGCAAAGGAATAAGTCTGGAAAGCATCAATGCAAGAAAAAAGCAGCCGAATCCGGCTGCTTTTTTTATATAACATTAGAGTCTGAATTTGAGACATAGATACGAAAAAAATCGTAAATTTGCGCCGGAAAAATTATAGTCACAATGAGAAAGTCATCCTTATTGAAAGTATGCGCAGCTGTCCTTGCCTGCGTGCTTGCAATGAACTCATGCTGCAATACAGGGACAGGCCGCAATGAAATGTCCGGGACACCGAAATACATCTTTCTGTTCATCGGTGACGGGATGGGAGCCGGACACGCAGCCGTCACGGAATCATACCTCTCATATACAAAAGGGAAGCTCGGCGGAGAGGAACTGTGCTTCAGCGGATTTCCGGTGCTCGGTACATGCACGACATATTCTGCGGACCACCAGATAACTTGCTCATCGGCAGCAGGGACAGCAATATCATGCGGTCAGAAGACCGACAACGGATACCTCGGTGTAGACCCTGACGGGAACAGGCTCGAAAGCATTGCATGTGAACTCAGGGACAGAGGCTACAAAATCGGAATAATGTCATCTGTACCGGTCAACCATGCCACACCAGCGGCATTCTACGGACACAATACAGACAGGAATGACTACTACAACATAAGCATGGAAATCCCGGAAAGCGGCTTTGACTTCTTCGGAGGATCTGGCTTTCTGCAGTTCAGCGGCAAGGACGGGAAAAGCACGCCGACACCTGAAGTACTTGAAGGGAAAGGCTATGAGGTATGCTTCGGTGAAGAAGAATTCAGGGCCTGCATGGACACTGCCGGCCATATTGTCTTCATCCAGCCGAGCGGAAGGAATTCCGAGGCAGAGAACTATGAAGTCGACGAAGCGGAAGAAAGTGACTCAAGGCTTGCCGAAATGCTGCAGATGGGACTTGACTTCATCACTGACAGCCAGCCTTTCTTCATAATGTGTGAAGGAGGTGAGATTGACTGGGCCGCACACGGCAACATGACAATGCCGATGATTGATGCCGTCCTGAGGTTCAATGAAGCAGTGTCAAAGGCATACGACTTTTATCTTGAACATAAGGACGAAACACTCATACTCGTAACGGCAGACCATGAGACCGGAGGCATAACCCTCGGCTGCGACGGGTCGCTTTCAATTGACTGGAAAGTTCTCGAGGATGCCTGGAAAGAAAATGGAGAACCCGCAACATCCGAAGAGAACAAAAGGCTTAACGGCAACGGAATAGGCTGGACGACAAACAACCATACGGGAGCTCCCGTCCCGATATATGCAATCGGATACGGAGCCGAAAGGTTTGCAGGAAGAATGGACAATACTGATATCCGGGGACGCATCCTCGGAGAAATTGAATAACAAAATATCAGACAGACAATGGAAAAAGTCAAAAGAATCAAAGTAAAGGAGCTGCTGAAGAGCGGGCCCGGAAAAGAAGTTCTTGCCAAAGGATGGGTCAGGACGAAGAGAGGGAACAAGAACGTATCCTTCATTGCCCTCAATGACGGTTCCACTATCAACAACATTCAGATAGTGGTAGACACAGCTTCTTTTGACGACAATCTGCTGAAGAAGATAACTACAGGCGCCTGCATAGGAGTGAGAGGAACTCTTGCCGAGTCACTGGGAAGCGGACAGAAAGTTGAAATACAGGCCAGGGAGATAACAGTCTATGGAGAAGCCGACCCAGCGTCATACCCTCTCCAGAAAAAAGGGCATACCCTTGAATTCCTCAGGAGCATCGCACACCTGCGCCCGAGGACCAACACCTTCGGGGCCGTGCTGAGAATCCGCCACGCTATGGCATTCGCCATTCACAAATACTTTAATGACAAGGGATTCGTATATCTCCATACACCTCTCATCACCGGATCTGACTGCGAAGGAGCAGGAGAAATGTTCCAGGTCACGACTCTTGACCTCAATAATGTTCCAAGGACATCCGACGGAAATATAGACTACAGCCAGGATTTCTTCGGGAAGCAGACCAGCCTCACGGTGAGCGGACAGCTCGAAGGGGAGCTCGGAGCAATGGCCCTCGGGGAAATCTACACCTTCGGCCCGACATTCAGGGCGGAGAATTCAAATACGCCGAGACATCTTGCGGAATTCTGGATGATTGAACCGGAGATGGCTTTCTATGAAATCGAGGACAACATGGAACTGGCAGAGGATTTCATCAAATTCCTCGTCAGATATGCCCTTGACAACTGCGGGGAAGACCTGAAGTTCCTCAACGACATGTTTGACAAAGAACTCATTTCAAGGCTTGAAAGCGTTGCAAACACCGAATTTGTCAGACTGACATACACGGAAGGCATCAGAATACTTGAAGAGTCGGGAGAGAAGTTCGAGTTCCCGGTCAGCTGGGGTGTTGACCTCCAGAGCGAACATGAGAGATACCTTGTGGAGAAGCATTTCGGCAAGCCGGTCATAATGACTGACTACCCGAAGGAAATCAAGGCCTTCTACATGAAGCAGAATGAGGACGGGGAGACAGTCAGGGGCATGGATGTGCTCTTCCCTAAGATCGGGGAAATCATAGGAGGCTCTGAAAGAGAGTCATCCCTGGAAAAACTTGAAGCCCGCATAAACGAGCTCGGGATGAAGAGGGAGACCCTTGAATGGTATCTTGACACAAGGAGATTCGGCTCTGCGCCTCACAGCGGATTCGGACTCGGATTCGAGAGGCTGCTTCTCTTCGTGACAGGAATGGCAAACATCAGGGATGTGATTCCGTTCCCAAGGACCCCGAAAAACGCTGAATATTGATCTGAAAATCCGCCAGCAATGCTCGTCATAGGAATAGCCGGAGGCTCCGGGTCAGGAAAGACTACAGTCGTCAGAGCCCTGACAGAACAGCTTAATGAGAAAGTTGTAGTACTTCCGCAGGATTCATACTACAAGGATTCAAGCCATCTTCCGCTTGAAGAGAGACAGAAAGTCAATTTTGACCATCCGGACTCAATCGACTTCCCTCTCCTCATCAGCCAGCTTTCCCAACTGAAGGAAGGAAAGACAATAGAGCAGCCGGTATATTCATATCTGACCTGCTCAAGGTCGAAGACGGAAACGGTCACCGTCACCCCCGCAGAAGTGATCATCATCGAGGGAATACTGATATTCACTTGTGCAGAGCTGCGGAATCAGATGGACATCAAGATTTTCGTTGATGCCGATGATGACGACAGGCTCATGCGCATCATGACAAGGGATATCGAGGAACGCGGGAGAGACATGGAAGCTGTCATGTCAAGATACAGCAAGGTGGTGAAACCCATGTACCTGCAGTTCATTGAGCCGAGCAAACGCTATGCGGACATCATCATCCCCCAGGGCGGGCACAACAGAGTGGCGATTGAAATCATAGCTGCGACGATAGAAAAGGCACTGCACAAGAAAAGCATGTGAACAGCCACGGACATCAGGACTTGAAAAATATAAATTTCATAGAACAGCCCCGGAAAAGACTCAATTCAGAGGACAAGGCCGGCATATATGTCACCGTCATCTTTCATCTGGCGGTGATTATTGTTCTGCTTGTATGCGGGCTGAAGTCCGCAATGACTTCAGAATCGTCCTATATGCTTGATTTCAGCAGACAGGAGGAAGAAGAGCGTCTTGCAGAAGAGGCTTCGTTCAAAGAAGAAATCAGCAGAAGGCTGGACGAACTCATATACAGGGACGCGGCCAATGCCCCGCTGCATTCATCCTCCGAAGTGAGGAACATCGCCGTAGATGCTTCTTCCACGCTCAGGGACGACAGGAACACTGATGCAGAAAAACTCTATGCCGATGCAGAACGGCTGCAACAGGACCTCAGGAACGGTTCAAGGCAGGCAGTCGAAGAAGACATGCGGGATGAAACGGTCGACCTCGGCAGCACGGCAGAACGCAGAAGGGACGAAACGGAGGCCGAATACAAAGGACCATCCGTAGTATCCTACAGCCTTTCCGGAAGGAAAGCCAGCAGACTCAGCATTCCGGCGTACAGATGCATGGGAGGAGGAGAAGTAACGGTAATCATCACCGTCGACAATGCAGGCAATGTGACGAAAGCAAGGATATATGACGACATATCCTCCGATGACACATGCCTGCGTGAATTCGCCCTCAGGGCTGCCAGACTCTCCAGATTTTCATCATCACCCACTGCCCCGCTGAACCAGAAAGGGGAAATCGTATACAGATTCATTCCGCAGTAGGGCTATTCCGAAGCATGTCCCAGACATTCACCGGCCCGTCATAAGCGGCCCTGATTGTTTCGTCGACAGGAAGATACAATCTGTAGAAAGCCTCATCGTCAAGCTTTGAATACCGTCCGACAAGAGCATATATCTGCGGAAGCATATAGTCCTTAGACTTCGCCCATTCCCCCTGGCGCGGACGCACCCCGTCAGTCTTGGCAGCATATTCAAGGAACCTTCCTTCAAGGTCAAGGCTGTCCAGATAGGACTGGAGCCTTCCGAAATCGTCAATGACAGAAAGTTCGGGCTTGAAGCGGTCGAAGACTGCTGAAGCAAACCTCATCTGCGTGGCCTTCCTGTTGCAGGCCAGGAAGAAATCCGTGGCCCTGGTCGTATCCATCGGGACAAAAAGGTCCGGGATTATGCCTCCGCCGCCATACACCGTACGGCCGCCTGCCGTATGATATTCCACGCTCCTGTCCACCTTCATGCTGTCGGCATCAGTGAACTCTCCGTGAACATACCTCTCATATATGTCATAGGCATAGTCATAGCTGTCCGAATACGGCTTCTGTATGCATCGTCCGGAAGGAGTATAGAACCGTGCCACAGTCAGCCTGAGTCCTGAACCGTCAGTAAAGTTCACGGGCTCCTGCACAAGGCCTTTCCCGTAGGTCCTGCGGCCGACAATCACCCCGCGGTCGTTGTCCTGCATCGCTCCGGAAAAGATTTCACTTGAGGAAGCCGTGGACTCGTCCGTAAGGACAGAAAGTGCTATGCCCTGCAGTCTGCCGCTGCCGTCAGCATTGAAATCCCGCCTCGGACGGTGCAGGCCTTCCATATACACTACCGGAGCTCCCTCGGGAAGGAATTCGTTGCAAAGCAGATAAGCCTGGTCGAAATAGCCGCCGGTATTGCCGCGCAGGTCGAAGATGAGCCTTGTCATCCCTGATGCAAGCAGTTTTTCCGATGCCTCGCTGAACTCGCTGAAGGTTGTCCTCGTGAATTTTGAAAGTTTGATATATCCGGTCGTATCGTCAATCATGAATGCTGCATCCACGCAGTGTACCGGAATCTTTCCTCTGGTTATCTCAAAGGGAATGTCAGAGCCGTCCCTGCTGACTGTAATCCTGACCTTTGTCCCTGACGGGCCCTTCATCAGGCTGACCATAGTGTCCTGCGGTGTCCTGCTGCCTGCTATCATCCTGTCGTCGACCATGATTATCCTGTCGCCCTGCATCAGACCGGCTTTTTCCGACGGTCCGCCAGGTATGACGTTCAGGACTATCGCGGTATCATTCGGGACATTGAACTGAATGCCGATGCCGTCGAAATTCCCGGCAAGCGCAGTCTCGGAAGCCTCAAGGTCAACCGGGGGCAGATACACCGAATGCGGGTCAAGCTCCGCCAGGGCAGCTACGACAGCCGCATCCGTCATCCGCTCCAGGTCTATGGTATCCACATAGTTTTCCTCGACCTGCTCCAATACCAGATTCAACTTTCTCCATCTGCCGTAATCCCCGTCGAACCTGACTTCGCCGCCGATGCCGTTCAGCCGGTATACGGTCATTGATGCAAGGATACCGATTATTACTCCGAATATTGCTATCGCAAGGCTTTCCTTTTTCATTATATAATCCGCTAATCCACTTTCTCAACTTCGATTCCCGCGGCCCTCAGCAGGTCCACGCCGTCAGTCAGCCGATAGTCGTCCCTGTAGACGACACGGTTTATGCCGGCCTGGATGATGAGTTTCGAACATTCCAGGCAAGGGGCTGCCGTGACATACAATGTGGCCCCCAGGCTGCTGTTTCCGGACTTGGCCACCTTTGTGATGGCATTGGCTTCAGCATGGAGCACATAAGGTTTCGTCACACCGTTCTCGTCCTCACAGACATTCTCGAATCCGGACGGAGTGCCGTTGTAGCCGTCTGATATTATCATCTTGTCCTTTACCAGCAGCGCACCGACCTGCCTGCGCTTGCAATACGAGTTTTTGGCCCAGACCGAGGCCATCTCAAGATAACTCTGGTCGAATTTTTCCATAAACCGATATATTCTTTTCCTGAGAAACCGGATATCAGTTCCTCTGATACAGATACCTCTTGATGCTGCGCTTAGGAGTGCGTTCGAAATCCTCCGGCATAATCTCTATCTTCTTGATGCGGGCATAGTTCGGAAGCTCCTGATTGGCATGAACAAGGGACTCGTCAAGATTGTTCTTGAGCATTTCTCCCGAAATGCCGTCAAGTTCCGCCTGATGAAAATCCGGATAAATCAGGGCCGTAAGCGCACCGTCATCCTCAATCACGAGAGAATCGACGAGATAAGGCATATTATTCAATACCGATTCTATTTCCTCGGGATAAATGTTCTGTCCGGAAGGTCCGAGAATCATGCACTTCGAGCGTCCCTTGAGATACAGATAGCCGTCCTTGTCCATGACTCCCATGTCGCCTGTCCTGAACCAGCCGTCCGGCGTA
>JADIMJ010000052.1 GCA_017694835.1 Candidatus Cryptobacteroides gallistercoris | reverse complement strand
CTCTTTCTATGATTGTATCTCCTTCCGGGAAGATTCCGAAATATTATGTCGGGACATTGGCGAAACTTTTGGAGACGGGCGATGGAAAGGGAGGTCTTCAGGTCGGCAAGGACCAGGGATTCCTTGACCTTCAGGAGAAGATGCAGCAGGCTTATATGATGACGCCGGAAGTTCCTGACGGTTTGAATGCTGTGCTGCGTCCGTATCAGAAAGAAGGCTTTGACTGGATGGTGCGGCTCGACGCCTGGGGAGCAGGAGCCTGTCTCGCTGATGACATGGGACTTGGAAAGACGGTGCAGGCGATAGCTTTTCTTCTCCATAAGGCGCAGGAAGGTGCATCGCTTGTCATCGCCCCGAAGTCTGTGGTGCCGAACTGGCAGAGTGAACTTGCCCGTTTTGCCCCGTCATTGAGGTGTGTTGTGCTTAACGGTATGAAAGACAGGAGACTTGTAGTGGACAATGCTGCAGCTGGAGATGTAGTCCTGGCCACTTATGGGGTTCTCTCCTCCAACGGTGAGGCCCTTGCCGGTAAGAAGTGGAATGTGGTCTGTCTGGATGAGGCCCATTACATTAAGAATCGTGAGACGAAAGTTTCTAAGGCGGCCATGGACCTGAAGGCTGGAAGCCGAGTCATCTTGACGGGAACTCCAGTGCAGAACAACTTGAGCGAGGTCTGGAATTTGTTTCAATTCCTTAATCCCGGAATTTTGGGCCCGTATCCAGATTTCGTGATGAAGTATAGAGATGCTCCGGACGCCCTCCGGACTGAGCATAAGAAACTTATACAGCCGTTCATTCTGCGCAGGACCAAAGAAGAAGTGCTGAAGGACCTTCCTGTCAAGACTTGTTTCGACTACATTGTCCCGCTTACGCAGGATGAATATGACGGATACGAAGGCTTGAGGAATGATATCTATGAACAGATCTCCTCCGAAGAGAACCGGATCAGTGCCTTTGCCGGACTTACGAAGCTCAAGCTGGCGGCATGTTCCATGTCCTTGGGGAATCCTGCCTGGAGTGCTCCGTCCTCCAAGATGATGCATCTGATGAACATACTTGACAAACTGTATGGAACAGGGGACAATGTGCTTGTGTTCAGTCAGTTTACGAGTTTTCTGAATGAGGTCAGGACTGAGCTGGAGGGGCGCGGTATGAAATATCTTTATCTAGACGGACAGACTTCGACGGCGGAGCGTAAGCGTCTCGTGTCGGAGTTCCAGGATGGGAATGTCCCGATTTTCCTGATAAGCCTGAAGGCTGGAGGGCTCGGCCTGAACCTCACGGCAGCGAACTATGTCATCCTGCTGGATGTATGGTGGAATCCGGCGATTGAAAGTCAGGCTATGGACCGCGCCCACAGGATCGGCCAGTCACGTGACGTGACCGTCATAAGGATGATAAGCGGCAATACAGTCGAAGAAAAGATTGTCCGCCTGCAGGACAAGAAACAGTTTCTTTCCGACGATATGATGGAAGGAACTGCCGATACGGCGAAGCTCTCATACGATGAAATAATTGAATTGCTTAAAAAATGATGGACTATGGCGATAAAAATCAATACTCAGGAGCTTTATGACTTGCTGGAGGCGACTCCGGCAGAGCATAACATAATGCTTGCGGGAAAGCACGGAATCGGCAAGTCGCAGATTCTGACGGAGTATTTCAACGGGAAGGGACTGAAGGTGGTGACCCTTTTCCTCGGGCAGATGAGCGATCCGGGAGATCTTATCGGACTTCCGGAGAAGGACGCTCAGACAGGTAGAACAGTATTCATGCCGCCATACTGGTTCCCGGTAGAGGGGAGTCCTGTCGTATTGTTTCTTGATGAACTCAACAGGGCAAGGCCTGAAATACTGCAGACTATAATGGATCTTGCTCTCAACAGAAAACTTGCCGGGCGCTCGCTTCCTGAGGGCAGCCGCATAATTTCAGCGGTGAATGACGGTGATGAATACCGGCTTACCGACCTGGATCCGGCACTTGTGTCCAGATTCAATATCTACAATTTCTGTCCTACTGTCGGCGAATGGCTTTTCTGGGCGGCAAAATCCGATGTGGACCAGCGTGTCACGGATTTCATATCAGCCAATCCTCGTATGCTTGACGGGGAGAATGTCCAGATGTCCGAAGCGTCTTGTCTGGAGAAGACTCCGGACAGAAGAGGCTGGGCCAGAGTGTCTGATATTCTGAAGTCCGGAGTCAAGGCATCCGAAGCCAAAAAGATTGTTGCCGGGATTGTCGGTCCAAAGGCGGCAGCATCACTATTTTCCTCTTTCGGAAAGAATGGCATCATATCAGCGGAAAAAGTCCTTGCAGACTTTTCCGCCGTGAGGGTGACTTTGGAAAAATGTGGTGCTCATGAACTTGTTGTACTGAATGAGAACATATACAAGTATCTGGACGGGGATAAATTTTCCGGAGGAAGATCTGCCGCAGACAATCTTTTCAGCTATATGGACTGGCTGGCAAAAGGCGGCAGGCGGGAGTCGATGGCACATTTCTGCTCTCTGTTTGAAAGTGCTTCATATTCAAAGGCAAACATGTTCATGATGTCGCAGGCATCGCAGTGTTTCAGGATGATTACGGATTTCATCAGGAGTATATGACACAGAAGTCTGTCAGAGAGGTGATTGCGGAGATCGTTGAAGACTGGTTCTTGTTGGAGCCTGTCCTTTTTGCCGTCAGTTGTACGCACACTTTCGAGGAGAATGACAGGCTCTGCATCCCTATGCGTTCGGGAAAGATGAAGGTCGAGTATTGTCCGCAGGAAATGCAGGGGTGGGGCAGGAATAAGATAGAGCGTAGACTGAAGGCGGAGATGGTCCGCATACTTCTCTTACATCCGTATCAGAGACAGCCGCACGGCGCAACGAAGGCCGGAATGATGCTGACAAGCGACATTACCGTAAAAGATCTCTATAGCAGTCTGAGAGATGTCTTAAGTATTCCTCAGGAAATATCGCGGCTTCCGTCCGGACTCTGTTTTGAGGAATATTATCCCTATGTGCAGGAATACCTTGACAGGGACATGGAGTCGCCGCCGTATGACAAGGAGGGTATTTCCGATGATGGAGGAGGCGGTAGCAGTGACGATGAGAATCTGATGAAAAATGGCAAGGACGCTTTTTCTTCAGCTGACAGTCAGGTGTCAGAAGGCGAAGATCAAGATGATGCTCAACAGCCCGAAAATAAGGAGGACTCCAAAGGTGCAGACGGTGCAAACCCCGGAGACTCAGACATGGATGAAGATGACGGATCATCCGGAGGCAGAGACATTGATGATACAGCCTTTAACGGAATGACTGCGGGAGGTGACGGAGCTGCCGGTGTGGCGGACAGCCTTATCTTGTGTCTGGAGCAGGGGGCAGAATTGTGGGAAGAGGACCAGCTGGTTCAGGAGCAGATGCGTGAAGTCATAAACAAGGCAGAGGAAATGCAAGCCTGGGGAAGCCTGCCGGGAGGTCTCATAGAAAAAATTATCGCATCGGCAAAGGTGAAGATGGACTACAGGCGGATAATCAGCATGTTCCGGGCGTCAGTACTTTCGTCTATGAGGCATCTTACCAGGATGCGTCCGAGCAGACGCTACGGGTTTCAATATATGGGCAGCAAGAGGGATTTCTCCACGCGGCTTCTTGTCGCTGTGGATGTGAGCGGTTCCGTGTCCTCAAAGCAGATATCAAAGGCATTGTCAATCGTCAACCGTTTTTTTAAATATGGGATTGAAAGCATCGATGTCATACAGTTTGATTACGGCCTCACCGGAGAAAAGGTGACAATGAAGAAAGCGGTGTCAGAAATCAGAGTTACCGGTCGAGGCGGCACTGATTTCCAGGAAGCAGTGGATGTGTTCGTCAGCGGAAGATATGACGGACTGATATTCATAACGGACGGGTACGCTTTGGAACCGAAGCTGCCGGAAATATGGCACGGGAGCATTCTCTGGATGCTTTATGAAGAACCGGGTATGGAAAACGGCTGGATCAGGAAATTCCGCAGGTCAAGATATATTGTCATTCCAAGATGAGCTTGTGTCATGTTTTGATACATGCCTTTGTTATCTTTGTTCTTGCCAAACAGAAATGCCATGAAGACAATAGAAAACCACGACGTAAAGATATTTACTGACAATATCGAGGATGCGGCTATGGACCAGATAAGGAAGCTCCTGTCAATAGACGTGTTCAGCGGCTGCA
>JADIMJ010000051.1 GCA_017694835.1 Candidatus Cryptobacteroides gallistercoris | reverse complement strand
CGACAGACAAGGTGTCTTCTGAAATGAATGAAGTGGAGAAGGACCTGATATTCGTCGGCATCACCGGCATGATTGACCCTGAACGGGAAGAAGTCATCGGAGCAATAAAGGAATGTCATGATGCCGGCATCAGGACGATAATGATTACCGGAGACCATAAGGCCACGGCACTGGCAATAGCTTCGAAAATCGGCATCTACAAGGAAGGAGACCTTGCAATCACAGGCACTGAACTTGAAAAGCTTGACGAAAAGACCTTTGACGAAAATGTCGGGAAATATTCGGTCTATGCCAGAATTGCACCTGAACAGAAGGTCAAGATTGTGACTGCCTGGCAGAAGAAAGGGGAAATAGTCGCCATGACCGGAGACGGAGTCAATGACGCCCCGGCCCTCAAGCAGGCGGACATAGGGGTATCGATGGGCATCACCGGGACAGAAGTTGCCAAGGATGCCTCTGACATGGTGCTTTCAGACGACAATTTCGTCACAATAGTATCCGCCGTATCGGAAGGAAGAAGAATCTATGACAATATTCTCAAGACGATACTCTTCCTCCTGTCCACGAACCTCGGTGAAGTGCTGCTTCTCTTCGTGGCATCAATTTTCAACCTGGGAATCCCGCTGCTGCCAATACACATCCTCTGGATCAATCTTGTCAGCGAGACCTTCCCGGCTCTTGCGCTGAGCCTTGACCCGGCTTCCGGAGACATCATGAAGAAAAAGCCGAGAGGACAAGGCAAACAGTTCATGGACAAGGACATGATATGGAGAATCTGCTATCAGGGAGTCATGATGGGTGCCATTACCTTTGCAGCATTCATCATAGGAAAGAATATGGGCATGGATATGTTCGGAGGCAAGGCAGAGCTTGCCGAATCACTCGGACAGACCATGGCATTCGCCTCGCTCATTGCCGCCAAGCTTGTCCATGCGGGCAACCTTCACTCGAATACAGAGTCCAGATTCAGATTCAATCCGCTCAGGAACAAGCCTCTGATATTCGCCATATGCATGTCGCTGATATTCTCTCTGGCCGTACTTCTGATACCGTCTTTCAGGGAAGCGTTCAAGTTCGCTGAACTCGGACAGATTCAGTGGCTGACAATCCTGGGCCTCGCCCTTGTTCCACTCGTAGTCGTGGAACTGCTCAAGGCACTGAAGCTGAACGGGAAATAAAATCAGCAGCCTCTCCGGATGAAGATTAGAAAAGGACAGGACCCTGGCAAAACGAGGATTTGACATAGTATGGTTGTCTAAAGTTTAACAAAGCAAATAACGGGTCCTGTCCTGATCCGGATAACAAATACTTAAAACCTGCTGCGAATATAGGCAAATTGAAAAAGAGAAAATCCGGCGGAATGCCGGATTTTCTCTTTTTCAATGGAATGATTTCTCTTTTTTGAAATCTTTTCTCTTTTTATATGACAATTTCTTTTTTTATGGATTGCAGACCAGACGGAATCACAGTCCTATCTGCTTGAAGAAGTCATTTCCCTTGTCATCGACGAGGATGAAGGCAGGGAAATCTTCCACATGTATTTTCCAGATAGCCTCCATTCCGAGCTCAGGATATTCCACACATTCGATGGACTTGATGTTGTTCTGGGCAAGGATTGCGGCAGGACCGCCGATTGAGCCGAGATAGAATCCGCCGTGCTTCCTGCAGGCATCCGTCACCTGCTGGCTTCTGTTGCCTTTGGCAAGCATCACCATGCTGCCGCCATGGCTCTGGAAGAGGTCGACATACGGGTCCATGCGGCCTGCGGTTGTCGGGCCCATTGAGCCGCATGCCATTCCTGCCGGAGTCTTGGCCGGACCTGCATAGTATACCGGATGGTCCTTGAGGTACTGAGGCATCTCCTCTCCCCTGTCAAGACGCTCCTTGATCTTCGCATGGGCAATGTCACGGGCAACGATGATGGTGCCGTTGAGGCTCAGTCGGGTAGATACAGGATATTTGGTCAATTCCTTGAGAATCTCGGACATAGGCTGGTCAAGATTGATTCTGACGGCATTGCCTTCCCCTGCCTGGCGGAGTTCCTCCGGAATCAGACGCCCCGGATTGTCGTCCATCTTCTCTATCCAGATGCCGTCCCTGTTGATCTTGCACTTGATGTTGCGGTCTGCCGAGCAGCTTACGCCGAGCCCTACAGGACAGCTGGCGCCATGGCGCGGAAGCCTTACGATGCGCACGTCATGTGCATAATATTTGCCGCCGAACTGGGCTCCGAGGCCGATCTTATGCGCAGCTTCAAGCACCTGCCGCTCGAGCTCGACATCACGGAAAGCACGGCCGGTCTCGTCCCCTGTCGTCGGGAGAGAATCATAATAGTGCGTGGAGGCGAGCTTGACCGTGAGCAGGTTCCTTTCTGCCGAAGTGCCGCCGATGACAAATGCGATATGATACGGAGGGCAGGCTGCCGTCCCGAGGGTCTTCATCTTGGACACGAGGAACGGAACGAGGGTCTCCGGATTGAGGATAGCCTTTGTCTCCTGATAGAGATAGGTCTTGTTGGCGGAGCCGCCGCCCTTTGCCACGCAGAGGAAGCGGTATTCCATGCCTTCAGCAGCCTCTATGTCAATCTGTGCCGGCAGGTTGCACTTGGTGTTCACCTCATCGTACATTGTAAGAGGGGCGTTCTGTGAATAACGCAGATTCTCTTCGGTGTATGTCTTGAACACGCCGAGGGAAAGGGCCTCCTCATCGCAATAGCCGGTCCATACCTGCTGGCCCTTTTCTCCGTGGATAATGGCCGTGCCCGTATCCTGGCAGAAAGGAAGCTTGCCCTTGCAGGCAACTTCAGCATTGCGGAGGAAAGTAAGGGCGACATATTTGTCATTCTCGCTTGCCTCAGGGTCAGAAAGGATCTTCGCCACCTGCTCATTGTGCGCCGGGCGGAGCATAAATGAAACATCCCGGAAAGCGGCATTTGCCATCGCCGTGAGGCCTTCCCTGGCAACTTTCAGGATAGGTTTGCCTTCAAACTCTCCGACTGAGACATAGTCTTTCGTCAGGAGATAATATTCAGTCTTGTCCTCGCCAAGCTGAAACATCGGTGCATACTTGAACTCTACCATATAGTCTTGATTTGATTATCGTCACATTGTTCTTGTGATGTCACTTTCCGCCACACACGTCACTTCCTGTCGCCTCCTCCCATGAGATAGACCTTCATGAACTCATTGAGGTCTCCGTCAAGGACTCCCTGGGTGTCCGAAGTCTCATATCCTGTCCTCAGGTCCTTGACCATCTTGTACGGATGAAGCACATAGCTCCTGATCTGGGAGCCCCACTCTATCTTTTTCTTCTGGCCCTCCAGCTCCGCCTGCTTGGCCTGGCGTTTCTTCAACTCAAGGTCATAGAGACGGGACTTGAGGATGCGCAGGGCATTCTGCCTGTTGTCCAGCTGCGAACGCGTCTCCGTGTTTTCCACGACGATTCCCGTAGGAATATGCTTCACCCTTACTCCTGTCTCCACCTTGTTGACATTCTGTCCGCCCGCCCCGCTGGACCGGTAGGTATCCCACTCAAGGTCGGCGGGATTTATTTCAATCTCGATGGTGTCATCCACAAGAGGATAGACGAATACGGAAGAAAATGTAGTCTGCCGCTTGCCCTGTGCATTGAACGGCGATATGCGCACCAGCCTGTGCACCCCGCTCTCGGCCTTCAGATAGCCGAAGGCATAGTCCCCCTCGAACTGTACCGTGGCTGACTTTATGCCGGCATCCTCGCCTTCAAGGACATCGGTGACAGTCACCTTGTAGCCGTTCCTTTCCCCCCAGCGCATGTACATCCTCATCAGCATCGAGGACCAGTCATTGGCCTCCGTGCCGCCTGCTCCGGAATTGATGGTAAGGATTGCCCCGAGGCTGTCTCCTTCCTCTCCGAGCATATTGCGCAGCTCCAGTTCCTCTATATCCTTTTCTACGGCCTTGTACGCCGCATCAAGTTCCTTTGTCTCCGGAGTCACCCCATCCTCTCCGGCCCCGGACAGGCTGTCCTTGGCAAAGTCATAAAGGACATCCAGGTCCGCAACCCCTGACGCCACCTTGTCATATCCTGCCACCCAGAATTTCACCCCCGCAAGTTCCTTCAGGTATTTCTCGGCTTCCTTCGGGTCGTCCCAGAAATCAGGGGCAAGGGTCCTCTTCTGCTTCTCCTCCGTTTCAGCCCTTTTACCGTCTATGTCAAGACATTTCTTCAGGACATCCGCCCTGTGATGCAATTCCTTTATCTGTTCCGATGTAATCATATTTCAAAAAGTTCTGTGCGCAAAGATAGCAAGAAGCCGAGAGTAGAGCAAATGTATTTGCTATGCCGTGGCGCAATGCTATAATACCGACATGTCTATGTCGACCCCGCAAGGGAACACTCTGCACGGGTCTCCGAAAAGGGCGCAGCTCTCCGCCATCATGTCAAGTCTCGGCTCAACCATTCCCTCGAATGCTGTCTCTCCGTTTACCCGCACTGTCACAGGCTGCCCGAGATCCACAAGATGACTGTTGAGGTATATCCTGAATCTGCCGGATGACACAGGGCTATATGTCTTGCTGAACTTCATCTCTATGCCGTTCATGGTCTCTGTGGTCTCATAGCTGACATTCTGGACCGAGACATTCACGACATTGCCCGATATGGTCATCTCGTACACGGTTCTCATGCTCGTGTCCGGATTGGAGCGCTCCAGCACCTGGATATTGTGGAATCCGTCCCTGTACCTGCCGTCCATCTCGTAATTTTCCCAGCAGACATATTTCGGCCACGGATTGCGCTCATAGCCCGCCAGCCATGGAGTCGTCAGATAATAGTTGATTGCATGCCCGTAGCCGGGAATCAGTTCTATGTTATGCACATAAAGTCCGGGATGCTTCTGCTCCAGCCTGTCGAATTCCTCGGAAGTATATCCCGTGAGAGTATTCCTTCCGAATCCTGTGTCATCGGCTCCGGTCCTGAGGGAGAAGGCAATATTGGCGCAGTTCTCCGCCGGGGCATTCTTAAGAGGCTCTCCCCCGGCCATCGGACCGGCACCGGCAAGATAGTCAGCATAGAAAGACGCCAGCCTCTGCGAGCCGTAGCCGCCCTCAGAGATACCGAAGAAATATACCCTGTCTGGATTTACTTCCCCTAAGACAAACGCCAGACGCAGGAGCTTCTCCCAGGCATACTGCTTGGATTTCTGCCACCAGCGGTACCACTCTCCCTCATTCGGAATCTGCGGTATAAAATACAGCGACGGGGCATCATCAAACTCCCGGCACAGCGTCAGACCTGTCGCCCATTCGCCGTCCTTGTCCCCAGAGCCGTGCATGTACAGGAAAAGCGGCCAGCCTTCTTCAGGCTTCACGCCCTTGGTCCCGAAATAGTACGGCATCACAGCCGACGGCTCAAGCCCCGAGGGAAGACTCCACCTGCCGGAAACACCTTGAGAAAGAGGCCCTATATCAATCAATTTTTCCTCCGCGAAATCATCATTGGCATCTTTCCACGCCTTCCAGACAAGTCCGGCGTTGTCTTCCGCATACTTAAGTTCCAGTTCAGACTTATCTCCAAACCTCTCAATTTCATCTGAAAACTCAGCAGTCAGCACATCCGAGAAGTAATCCCGGAGCTCCAATTCCATGTCAGGAGTCAGGAGGCCTTCATGCAACTCCCCGTCCTGGCTTCCGCCTCCCGGTTCTTCACCGCCGCTGCCCGGTTCCTGCCCCGCATCCGGTCCTCCGGTCTCAGTACATGAGCATGCCGCAGACGCGCCTACACCCATAGTCATCAGACACAATAAAATGATTCTCACACAATTTGTTTTCATCTTTCCGATAAGTTTCATCTGAAATGCCATATATTTCCCCGGGAATCCCGGCTCATTTGCAAAATTCTCTGCAAATTACCACTATCCCGGCAAAAAACAAAGGAGCCGGAAGAAAAAATCCTCCGGCCCCTGTCCGGACAGCTGTCCGGATATCCTTTCACTCAAAGGGCGACTCCAAAAGAGGGATTCCAAGGCCTGCGAAGATAAGAAAACCGCAGTGTACTGCCGTACATGAGGATTTTCGCATCAAGCATAACACAGGAAGACCCGTTTTGAGCCGTACCCAAAGACTATTTTTCGTAAATGAACATATACATTATGTCAACACGAGTAGTAGCTTCAAGCATCTCATACTTCATATACCGGGTCACGACTTCCTCTCCGAACTTGATATAGTTCCGGGAACTCGTCCCAATCTCACCCATAGGCACCCATGTATCACCGTCTTCAGAGACCGACAGCCTTATCTTTGTCGGACAAAAGCTCGAACCCCAATGCTGGAAATACAGGCCGCCAAGAGTCTTCACCTCATTGAAGTCAACGATAAAATTGATGAGGTCATTGTCGATGGCAAGGTCTGCAGTTCCGTCTCCGCAGAGAGTATTTCCTGTTGTGTTTTCGATGGTTCCTCCGTTCGTAGCCCAGAACTCAAATGTCCAGTCGGCGGCAGTCCGATTTTCAGTGTAGCCGCCGGCAACAATGTCATTAGCAGTAGATAAGGTGAGGAAGTCCCCGCTGAAGTCCGGGAATGAGGACTCAATGTATGCTGCCTTGTTGATAGTGACAGACACTGAAGATGCGTTCTCGTCTATGTCATCCGAAGCTTCAGCTATGCTCACGGTAAGAGTATATTCGGCAGCATTCTGATTGGACGCAAGTTCGGACCAGTCGGAAACGCTTACAGTGACACCTGTAGATTCTTTCCTTCCGGCTGAAACCGTGAGCTGCTGAGAAGACAATTGAATTTTGTCTGAACTGATGCCATCACACTCGGCTTTCAATGTCACTGTCACATCTTCTGCAGACTCTCCGGAAAGGCGGGCCTTCACGGAAAACGACACTTCGCCGCTGACCCCGTTCTGGGTGTGGGCAAGCTCAAATGTTTCCAGTGTCCCGACAGGAAGCAAAGACACATACACATCCTCTGCGACAGGCGGCTCCGGATCGGGCTCATCCCCCCCCTTGTTCGGGTCTTCTTTTTCAGAACATGATGCAAGCAGCAGTGCGCATGCGGCTGATGCTGCCATGATTGAGAATAATTTGGTTTTCATGATTGTGTTTATTATATAGTCATTTTATTATGGTTGCCATTTAAATTCAATCGTTCAAATTTACTGATTTTTTTACACACATACTAATTTTCGTAAAAAAAGTTAGGTTTAACACAAAGTTTAACACAAAACTTATCGCAAAGTTTATCGCAAAAAGATCTTATTATTTTTGCGGCCGGCCCTTTCGGAGGATACCGCGGCCGGCGGATATGAGAACCATCGCCAGGCCCCCTTCACAGCCGTTTTCCGGCCTTCCGGAAATCGGCCGGGGAAAGGCCTGTGTATTTCTTGAAAAACTTGGAGAATGCGGCCTGGTCGGAAAAATGCAGGATGTCCGCGACCTGCTGCACGAGCATGTCGTCATTCTGAAGAAGCTGCACCGAGAGAGCCAGCACCTCACCCGCTATTATTTCATGCGGGGACTTGCCTGTGGCTTCCTTTATGACTCTGGAGAGATGCTTCGGAGTCACGCACAGTTCCCTGGCATAGAACGACACCTCCCTGTTCTCAAGGAAATTCTCCCATACAAGCTCCATGAAGCCGGAAATGAGGTTGTCCCTTTTCTTGATTCCATGAAGCGCACGGGAGGAGCGCTTGTCATATTTGTCCAGGACTATATTGCTGAGATTGAGGGAAAATGCCTTGAAATACACCTTGACAAGCTCCTCTCTGTACCTGTGCCGCACATCAAGGACGGCACTCTCGACAAGGCCGGCCTGGGCAAGCAGGACATCAGCTTCATTCTGCCGCAGATGCATCACCGGTTCGGTGAGAATTTTCAGGATATAATTCTGGATGTCTGGAATCACCCCCTGCAGCGAGTCCATTATGAATTTTCTTGTCGTCACCATACAAATGACGCGTATCTCGGGATCCGGCATTGCAAAACACACTCTTGTCCCTTCCAGGATATCCACAAAGTCATTTTCCCTGACAACAGCATGTTTCCCGTTGATTTTCATGTCAAGGGTGCCATCAGAGACCATCAGGAGCAGCCGGCAGCCTACAACATTGTATCCTGCGAGCCTTGCAATGCCGTCATTGCCAAGAAAAACAAAACTTTCGTCCAGACGGCATGAGTCCGGGACGAGGGACGCGATTTGCTGGATACCTATGTGTTTCATAAATTATGGCACAATTTCTGTTGAAACATGTCGCATTTTGACAAATACCGAAATATTATATAGGTATTGCAGTTTTAATGCGAATTTTGGACAAATTTAAAAGAAAATTGCACAAGTCAAAAGAAAAACAAAGTAATATTTTTGTGCCGCAATTTAGTTAGGAAAAACATATAGAAGAAATGAAAGGTTTAAATGTTATCACTATCGGGCTGTGCCTGTTTCTGGGAATGGTTTCCTGCAAGCAGCAGCCGGCACAGCAGCCGACAGCCGGCACTTATCCGCTCATCACGCTGGCTCCGGAAAACAGAACCCTCACAGTAAGCTACACTGCTGTGATTGAAGGAAAACAGGATGTGGAAATCAGACCTCAGGTTTCCGGCTTCGTGACAGATGTCCTCGTCAAGGAGGGCGCCAAAGTAAGAAAAGGACAGACGCTTTTCATCATTGACACAATTCCATACGCCGCCACTTATCAGCAGGCAAAGGCGGCAGTCGCCACAGCCGAGGCGCAGATGGCCACGGCAAAGCTCACACTCGAAGGCGACGAGGAGCTCTACAAGGAAAAAGTCATTTCTGACTTCCAGCTCCAGACTACCAGAAACAATTACAACACGGCCGTAGCCGCCCTCGCCCAGGCAAGGGCGCAGGAGGCAAGTGCAGCCAACAATCTCTCGTTCGCCAAGGTATCAAGCCCGGTGAACGGAGTTGCCGGCATGACTTCAGTGCGTGTGGGAGCACTTGTCAGCGCCTCAATGGCGGAGCCTCTCATCAATGTGACCGACAATTCGCAGATGTATGTGTATTTCTCTCTCCCGGAGAAGGAAGTGCTGGGTCTCACAAGACAATACGGCTCAATAGACAAGACCGTTGCCGCATATCCGGAAGTTTCCCTTACGCTCAATGACGGAAGCACATACGGGAGCAAGGGCAGCATTGACGTAATCAGCCGCATCGTCGACAAGGCCACAGGCACTGTGAGACTGAGGGCCATTTTCCCGAATCCAGACGGGCTTCTCATGAGCGGGGGCTCATGCAACATCAACATCCCGTATGACAGGTCAGGTGTCATAGTCATCCCTCAGGAAGCAACCTTTGAAGTACAGGACAAGATTTTCACATATAAGGTAGTCGACGGCAAGGCCGTATCCACGCAGATCAAGGTATTCAAAATCAACAACGGAAAAGAATACATAGTTGAAGAAGGCCTCGGCGAAGGCGATGTGATTGTGGCAAGAGGCGCCGGACTCCTCAGGGAAGGCACACCGGTTGCTGCAGCTGCGGCCGGCACCGTGACAGAAGCAGCAGATGCCTCCACAGGTGCTGAAGCAACAAATGAAGGAGAATAATCATGAATCTTAAGACATTTATCGACAGGCCGATATTGTCTCTTGTCATATCGGTATTCATCGTGATGGTGGGTATGATCGGACTTGCCGTGCTCCCTATCGAGCAGTACCCGGACATAGCCCCTCCTACCATCAGGGTCAGCACCACATACAGCGGAGCCAATGCAGCCGCAGTACAGAACAGTGTGATTGTACCTCTCGAGGAGGCAATCAACGGAGTGGAGAACATGACCTACATGACTTCCGAGGCCAGCAACACCGGAAGTGCTTCCATTTCAGTATATTTCAAGCAGGGCGTAGACCCTGACATGGCTGCCGTCAACGTGCAGAACCGTGTATCAAGGGCACAGTCGCTGCTTCCGGCGGAGGTAACGAGGGTAGGTGTCGAGACGATGAAGCGCCAGAGCAGTACCCTGAAGGTGTTCGCCCTGGCCAGCCCTGACGGCACATACGACGAGACATTCCTCACCAACTACCTCAGCATCAACATCAAGCCGGAAATCCAGCGTATTTCCGGAGTCGGAGAGGCCAATGTCATGGGAGGAGACTACGCCATGCGTATATGGATGAAGCCTGATGTGATGGCCCAGTACGAGCTCCAGCCTTCGGACATCATCTCTGCATTGTCCGCGCAGAACATCGAGGCTTCCACAGGATCTCTCGGCGAGGATTCCAAGAATGTATTCCAGTACACCCTGAAATACAGGGGCCGTCTTGCCGAGGAAGCTGAATTCGGCGAAATCATACTCCGGGCATATGAAGACGGCCGCACTCTTAAGCTCAAGGATGTGGCAGACATCACGCTCGGCGCGGTAAGCTATGCATACGAAGGCCGTGTGAAAGGTGCTCCGGGAGTGACGATGATGATCAACCAGACCGCCGGCAGCAACGCCAATGAAATCATTGACGAGGTAGACGCATATCTGGCCGAAGCAGCCAAGGACCTTCCGAAAGGAATGGAGTTCGTGGACATCATGAGTACCAAGGACTTCCTTGACGCCTCAATCCACGAGGTAATCAAGACCCTCTTCGAGGCCATCCTTCTCGTTGTCCTCGTGGTATACTTCTTCCTTCAGAATGTAAGGTCGACAATCATCCCTACGATCAGTATCTTCGTCGCCCTCATCGGTACATTCGCCTTCCTTGTCGTGGCGGGCTTCTCAATCAACCTTCTGACGCTCTTCGCCCTTGTGCTGGCCATCGGTACCATAGTCGATGATGCCATCATTGTGGTGGAGGCGGTGCAGGTCAAGTTCGACGAAGGCTACCAGTCCCCTTACAGGGCTGCAGTGGACGGCGTCACAGGCGTGTCATCCGCCATCATCACTTCCACCCTCGTCTTCATGGCGGTGTTCATCCCTGTGTCATTCATGGGAGGAACATCAGGAGTGTTCTACAAGCAGTTCGGTCTTACCATGGCCGTGTCCGTGGGTCTGTCGGCAATCAACTCCCTGACATTGTCCCCTGCATTGTGCGCCCTGCTCCTCAAGCCTAACGAGATAGTGGCTCCGGGCGAAAAGCCTAAGCAGTTCTCCACAAGATTCCGCATGGCGTTCGAATCCGCATTCGGAAAGCTCGTGAAGAAATACAAGTTCGGAGTGACATTCTTCATCAGGAACAAATGGGTGACAGGTCTCTGCCTCCTCGGTGCCGTAGCCGCCCTGATGTACCTCATGAGCACATCGAAGACGAGCCTCGTGCCTAACGAGGACACCGGCTCCCTCTTCATAAGCGTCGATGCCCCGGCAGGAAGCACACTGGACCAGACCAACCAGATACTTACAGAAATGCAGAAATGCATTGAAGACATACCGGAAATCCGCACATTCAACCAGGTGGCAGGTTTCTCCTTCGCAGGAAGCGGTGCTTCGCACGGCATGATGATGGTCAAGCTCCAGCCTTGGGAAATGCGTGAAGGCAAGGAGCACAGCAACACCGCCGTAATGAATGAAATCTACCGCCGGACTGCAGGAATCAAGAATGCGCAGATATTCATCTTCGCTCCGCCTATGATTTCCGGATACGGTACAGGAAACAGTTTCTCAGTCGACCTTCAGGACCGTTCCGGCAAAGGAATCGAGGCATTGAACGAAGTGACGAACGAAGTGATTGCTGCCCTTAACCAGAGGCCTGAAATCCAGATGGCATACACTTCATTCAGTACGCAGTTCCCTCAGTATACAGTGGATGTTGACGCGGCAAAATGTCTCAGGGCAGGCACGACGGCCGACCAGGTGCTCTCTGTGATGCAGGGATACCTCGGAAGTTACTATGCATCCAATTTCAACAGGTTCACGAAACTCTACCGCGTCATCCTCCAGGCCCGTCCTGAAGACCGCGACCAGATACAGTCCCTCGACAACATCTATGTCAAGACTGCATCAGGGATGGCTCCGGTAAGCCAGTTCGTCACCCTGACCAAGTCATATGGTGCGGAAATCCTGAACAGGTTCAACCTGTTCCCGTCAATCACCGTAATGGGTATGCCTAACGAGGGCTACAGTTCCGGAGATGTCATCAACGCAGTGCAGGAAGTCTCAGCCGAAGTGCTGCCGACCGGATTCGGATACGAGTTCTCCGGCATGACGAGGGAAGAGGCCGAGCTCGCGGAGTCCCATACCACGACAATCATCTACATCCTGTGCGTGATATTCATCTACCTCATTCTCTGCGGACTTTATGAAAGCTTCTTCCTGCCTCTGGCAGTCATCTGTTCAGTGCCGTTCGGACTCATGGGAAGCTTCCTCTTCTCAAGATGGTGGGGCATTGAAAGCAACATCTACATGCAGGTCGGAATAGTCATGCTCATAGGTCTGCTCTCCAAGACGGCCATCCTTATCACCGAATATGCTGTCGAAAGGAGGAAAATGGGAATGACGCTCAGCCACTCCGCAGTAGCTGCGGCTGGTCTGCGACTCAGGCCTATCCTCATGACTGTCATGACTATGGTATTCGGTCTGCTGCCGCTGGTGGTTGCATCAGGTGTCGGAGCCAACGGATACCGGTCACTCGGAGTCGGTGTGGTGGGAGGACTTATCGTCGGGTCAATCGCCCTGCTGTTCATAACTCCTACATTCTTTGTGATATTCCAGTACATTGAAGAGAAAGTGATGGGCAAAAGAAAGGAGGACAGAGTATAATGAAAAAGACACTATATGCGGCCGCAGGCAAGGCAGCCCTTGCCGCAGCCTTGATTATGATGATGAGCAGCTGCTCAATCTACCGCAAATACCACAGGCCGGAGGACCTGCCGACTGACAGCCTCTACCGCGCTGAACTCGTACCTGAAGCACAGGCTGCAGATGAACCTGACACCAACACCCTCGGCTACATGTCTTGGGAAGAAGTGTTCACCGACCCTTGTCTCCAGGACCTCATAAGGACTGGCCTTGAAAACAATGTCGACTTCCGGAGCGCCATCCTGAGGGTAGAGCAGGCCAAGGCCCAGCTGTCTGCGGCCAAATGGGCATATGCCCCTTCAATCATGCTTGCACCTCAGGGCGGACTCAACAGCATCAATGCCGGAAAGGCATCATGGACTTACAATGTCGGGGCTTCGGCCAGCTGGGACATCGACCTCTTCGGGTCACTCCTCAATGCAAAGAGAGGAGCCCAGGCCGCCCTGCTCCAGCAGCAGGCATATCAGCAGGCCGTAAGGTCACAGCTCATAGCCACGATTGCCAACACATATTTCTCTCTTCTGATGCTCGACGACCAGGTGGCCATCAGCGAAGAGAACGTGAGAATCTTCGAGGAGCAGGTCAGGACGATGGAGGCCATGCTGAAGACCGGCAAGACCACTGAAAATGCCGTGACCCAGGCCAGGGCAAACCTCTACGGACTGGAAGCGTCATACGCCGCCCTCCTCCAGCAGCAGCAGGAAGCCGAGAATGCACTCTGCTCCCTGCTCGGGCAGCCGTCCATGCCGATTGTACGCGGCAAGCTCTCGGAACAGACCGTACCGTCTGAAATAAGTGTCGGCATTCCGCTCCAGCTCCTGTCCAACCGCCCTGACGTCTATCAGGCGGAAATGGCTCTGGCAAGCTCATACTACAGCACCAATCAGGCAAGGTCGGCCTTCTATCCGAAAATCAGCCTTTCCGGCAGCGCCGGATGGACCAACAGCCTTGGACAGGCTATCAGCAATCCAGCCGGCTGGCTGCTTTCGGCTCTCGGACAGCTTACAATGCCGATTTTCAATCACGGACAGCTCGTGGCAAATCTGAAAGTGAGCAAGGCCGAGGAAGAAATAGCGCTGATGAACTACCGCCAGACATTGCTCAACGCCGGAGAGCAGGTAAACAATGCCCTCTACGCAGTACAGATTTCCGAAGAAATGTACAACAAGCATCTGTCTCAAGTAAAAGATCTGGAAAGGACAGTGCAGACATCAGAACTTCTCTACGAAAGGTCGACAGGAACATATCTGGAACTCCTTTCCGCAAGACAGTCTCTGCTCAGCGCAAGACTGAATGCAGTAAATGACCAGTTCACGATGCTCCAGTCCGTGGTAAGCCTCTATCAGGCCCTCGGCGGAGGAAAGGAATAGACGGGAAGCTGACTGAGCAGCAGAAGAATTTACAAGTGCGCCCGTTGGACATCTTTTCTTTGTCCACCGGGCGCGCTGCATAATGTCAATTATACCGTTTATTCAGTCAGAGACTTGAAAAGCTTCTGCAAGGTCTCAGGAGAGCCGGACGAGAATAGACGGACATTCGCCGGCAGCCCCTCTCCGGAAGAATGCAAGCCTTCTTCCTGCATCACCTCGGCAAGATGCCGGGCGACTGCCGGAGCCGGGTCAATGACTGTAACTCCCTGACCTGCAATCTTTTTTATCACATCCGAAAGAAACGGATAATGGGTGCAGCCGAGGACAATGACATCGGCGCCTGCATCAAGAAGGGGCTGAAGGCTGGCTGATACTACGGCCTCGGCCTGCGGTCCTGATGTGACGCCGCTCTCGACGAGCTCCACGAAGCCGCGGCCTACATGCTCGACGACCTTCACTCCGGGTGCAAGACGGGACAGGGCAAGATGGTATTTCTGTCCGGCAAGAGTCCCTGCCGTGGCGAGGACACCGACTACTCCCGTGCGGGTGATTGCAGCAGCGGGCTTGACGGCAGGTTCCATTCCTATGAATTTTACGGGATATTCCGCCCTGAGGACATTGATTGCCGCAGCGGTGGCAGTATTGCAGGCGACGACGATGATGTCCGCCCCGTTTTCAAGCATGAAGTCCGTGATTGTCCTGGCGCGGTCTACTATGAACTCCCGCGGCTTGTCCCCGTATGGACAGAAAGCATTGTCAGACCAGTAGATATAGTTTTCCCCGGGGAGAATCCTGAAAATCTCCCTGAAGACGGAAAGTCCGCCTGCCCCGGAGTCAAATATTCCTATTGTCGCCATTGGAAATGCAAATTTAATCCAATATCCGGTAAATTCCGCAAAAATATGCCTGTCATCCAAAAAGGTACAAAACACACATAAAAAAACACATAAACACACACATAAAAATGCACATAAAAAGGAGGGCGGCCTCACGGCCGTCCTCCCGGTGAATTAATTGATATTTGTGAAATCTAGAGAGTCCAGCCTGCTGTCCAGTTGTCGGATGCATCTACGGCTCCGCTCTGGCCCACCTTGCCGATAAAGCCTGAAGTGAAGTTGAAGCCGCTGTAGTTTGCTGTGTTGCCGGCTGCAACGAAGTCGCTGTTGTCATAGCCTGTGCCTTCCTCATTAACAAGCGTGCCTGATATATAGGTATTCTTGATTGAAGAAGTGCCGTTGTCAAATGAGGCAACTGTCTGGGAAGTCTCAAGAGTAACAGGGCTCAGCTTGCCGGTAACGAGGGCATACTCGAGAGTAACCTGTGTTCCTTCGCGGAAGCGGAGGCCTCTCTTGTTGTCGGAACTGTTGTTGCCGACGAATGTCGCGTAGCGGATGGTAGGATGGGCTACCGGAGTGGCGTCGTTGTTGTCGCCGTTGTTGTCGCACTCCATGAGGCAGTCGCACTCTGCTACAGTCTGGTATGCAACGATGTACTCGGCTGTTCCGTTCCATCCTTCAGTCCAGTCGAATGAGTCGTCGGTGCAGTTCTCCACGACACAGTGGTCGATGTTTGCGGAACCTCCGAAGAACTCGATTCCGTCATCGGAACCGTCGATGACCTGTACATATGAAATCTTTGTCCCGTTACCTACGCCATAGAGGGAAAGCCCGTTGGCCTCATGCTCTGAATCAAGGGCAAGGCCGGAGTACTGGATGCGCACATAACGGAGGCTACCCGAATTGTCTGCATCGTTGCTGCCGCCGTAAGGGGCACCGCCGATTTCAGACATTGTGCCTTCTCCGGCATTGGTGTGGGCATATCCGCAGATGTGGAGACCGCCCCATGCACCTGCCCTGTGGTCCTCGGCAGTCATGGTGATAGGCTCTGACACTGTTCCTTCTGCTATAATCTTGGCACCCTGCTCTATGAGGATGTAGATAATCTTTCCGTCAGTAACTTCAGAAGTGATTGTCACGCCCGGCTCGATTGTAAGGGTTGCAGGGGCTTCCATCTGGAGGCTTCCGGTAAGTCTGTACTCACCTTTCTTGAGAGTGACATCCTGTGAATAGCGGCCGCTGATTTCTCCGCCTTCAAGAACTACGGCCTCACTGCCGTCGTTTCCATTGTCTTTTTCACATGAAGTGAAACATGCAGCCATGCCCATTGCAGCGAGGGCTGCCGCGAAAATTTTAACTGTTTTCATACTTAAAAATTGGTTTGTATTGTCTTTGTCTATATTTTCCGTTATATCTGTCAGACAGGCCCATTCCTGTCAGAAATCATGTCCGTCACAGGGACCAGCTTATGCCGACCTCGAAACCGGTGCCGATTCTCCACTGCTCCACTTCCACCGTCCTTCCGGCATTAGGGATGTCCTGTCTGAACCTGACTGTGGAGTTCAGCATATTGTTGAATGCCATCTTGACAGAGAAATGCCTGTTGATCTTGTAGGTTGCCGCAAAATCAAGAGTATGGAGAGGCATCTGCTTCACGTCACCGAGCCCCATGATGCCGACCGCATGTATCCTCGGACCCTGGAGATTGTACAGGAGGGCAAGACTGAGGCCGGAGCCGTTTCTGAAAGTCGGGGTATAGCTGATGTCAGCATTTGCGAGGTACGGGGACGCTCCCTGGAGCGAGCGCTGCTGGTTGGTGTAGGCCCCTCCTTCCGGCAGTATCACATTGGTGTACATGTAGGAGGCATTTGCACTGACAGCGAGGTCCTTCACGATTTCCTTCCGGAATTCCACCTCGACTCCTGCCGCAAGCCCGTTGTCGGCATTCTGGAAAGAGTGCTCCGTGGCACCGCCGGAAAGTCTCTGTGTCCGCTCGATAGGGTTTTCCAGATATTTGAAATATGCCGTCACGGAGAACATGTCGGTGTTTTTCTCGGCAAAAAATTCGTACTTGAGGTCAAAATTGTAGTTGTAGCCGTTCTGCAGGTCTTCATTGCCTCGTATCTGCGCCCCTCCGAAGCTCTCCTGATAGAGGAACGGAGCCATTTCGACGAATGACGGCCTTGTGACTGTCCTCGAAAGGGAGAGGCGGAACATGCTTCTGCGCGTAAGGTCATATTTGAGGTTGACAGCCGGGAAGAGGTCGATGGCGTCGAGATTTCGGGTAAGGTCCTCCACATCATCGTTGTAGTCGACGCTCTGGCGGCTCGCCTCCACGCGGAGACCTGCATTGAGGAGCCATTTTTCGCCGAACTTCAGGTCTGTCTCCACGAAGGCGGCCCCTATGAGATTGGAAGCATCATACTGATCCCTGTCATATTTGCTGCGGTTCACAGAGATGAGCCCGCTCTGGATATTTTCAAAATTGAGATATGCGTCAGGGTTGTGGAAGTCAGAGATGGAATTGTTGATTCCCTTGACGTCATAATAGAATCTTGTGGAACGGAAAGTCCTTATCTTGTCCTTGGCTGTGAGGCCGAAGCGGATTCTGTCATCTTCGCTGAAATTGTATGTGGCCCTGATGTCGGCTACAAGCTCGTTTTCATTGAGTTTTCCGAAGTATCTCTGGGTCTCCTGCTGGTTGAGCTTGAAGAAATACCACTGGTCGTCGGCTCCGCGGCGGTACATCACCTGCCTTCTGTCCGGTTCATCGCTCGATGTCATTGTATAGGATGCACCCCAGTCGATGAGCCAGTCTTCAACTTCATGGTGGCCCGAGAGCTGATAATTCTGAAGCGTATAGATGTGTGTCACCTGATTGCTTCCGACAAGGTCGTATGACTCCTGATAGTCCATTCCCTGGCGGTCAAGGTGTGTGTCCTTGGCATTTCTTGCGAAGAAAGCGGTGATGCCGATGTTGTCGCTCTCCCGGAGCGTATAGTCCAGGTCCACGAGGGCCGCGATGTCAATCTTCTGGCCGTAGCTGTTGTAATTGTAGTCGCTCTGCATGCTGCCTTCGGAGCTGGCCTCATATGTCCTGTAGAATGCATCCGTCATGGTCTCGTCCCCTGTCTTGATGCTGGCGGAAGCTACCAGGCTGAAGGTCTGGCCTCCGACTTTGAAATTTTTGCCGAAGCCGATGCCGCCGTCAAGGTCTGGGAGAGGATTCCTCCTGTAGGTACGGAATGAGGTCCCGAAGATGTCCTTTGACTTCGAGTATGCGCCAAAGTCACTGTAAGCTATATTATTTGCCGTAGGGTCAAGTCTTGGGGTCAAGAAGAGGCTCTTGCCGTCCATCCTGTAGAAATCATTGGCGAGGGTGTGGAAATATCCTCCGGTGGAGAACGATATGTTGAAGAAGTCCTCGCTCTGGCCTTCCTTGGTGCTGATATCCACATGTGCGCCGGAATAGTCGGCAAATGAACTTGCCTCGTATACCTTGCTCACTGTTATGTTCTGGATGGTGGATGCCGGGAATATGTCAAGCGGGATGAGCTTGTTGTCCGGATTAGGGGAAGCTATCGGGAGGCCGTTGAGAGTCGTGGTGCTGTATCTGTCGCCGAGTCCGCGGACAATCAGCTGGCCGGCGCTGGCAATCGAGATGCCGGAAAGTTTCGCAACACTTTCCTGGGCGTTGGATATGCCCTTAATGCTCATCTCCTTTGCCCCCATGTTCTCAATGGCAAATCCCGAAGAAATGCGTTCATTCTGGAGCGCCTGCAGGGACTCAAGGTTTTTCCTGGCAGTGACCACCGCATTGTCAAGCACCCTCTCGTCTGAAGCTATCGATATGCGGACGATTCCGTCCTCAACCGACACAAAAGAGCCGTCTTCTTCCGGATTCCCGGCATTTGAGGCGCTTACTCCGTTCCTTGAGACATTCACGGCGACGGTGGCAGGCTTATATCCTATATATGATACTGTCAGCACATGCTCCCCGTCCCTCAGGTCAAGTTCACAGGTCCCGTCAAGGTCAGTCACAGCTCCTGTCGCAGTGTTCCGGATAAGGACTCCGGCACCGATGAGAGGTTCGCCGGAAATAATGTCGTATACTGCGGCCTTAACTTTTCTTTCCGCTGACACTGAGGCTTTAACTTCTGCCGCACGACAATTCTGGCCTGCCTCTGCCAGCCCTACGGCAGCAATCATCAGGCACATCATAAAATACGACATCAGCGTCGTATTCCTGCGGTCTGCCGTCTTTTTTCTTTTCTCCATATATTTCACTTTATCAATCCGGCGGCAAAATTACCGGAGCAAAGTGAAATATATTTTAACGGTTTTCTATATTATTGTTACGGAATTCCACCGGATTATTAAAAGCGGTGAAGAAATGATTAAGACAATTACAAATCTGTTACACGAAGGAATGTATCCGGCAGGGACTATCTGTACAGATAATATGCAGATGAGAGGTTCCTGAATGCCTCGGCATCCTTCTGCCACCAGCCGATTATGTCGGAAACCCGATAGCGCTTCCCGAATGTTTTCCTGATGCAGTCAGACCCGCATACTTTGTCGAACAGGCCGACTCCCGTGGCTGTCTCGAACGGTTTTTTGTCAGGATAGAGGGCTGCGACCGCCTGCATCACATAGAACTGGACAAGAGTGACAGGCGCAGCCTCATAATCAGTGAAAAAGTATTGCACGCCCTGCACGAGTTTTCCTGCACTCCGGCCTGACAATGGCTTGAAATAGATTGTACGGAATTCCACCCCGGGAATGTCATAGCTGTCAAGCTCTGCATTCAGTCTCTGAGCATCAATCCATTCCTCTGCAAAGACCTGGAACGGAAGGGTATATCCGATGCCGATATTCAGGAATCCGTACAGTTCCCCGCAGATGCCGGCGGCACAATAATGCACGGGCGAAGTCTGGTACGGTATATTCGGAGACGGGAGTACCCACGGCAGGCCCGTATCCTGATACAGCATGTCACGGTGCCACCCCTCCATCGGGATGACTGTAAGGGAGCATGTCGCAGGCTCCTGCTTTCCGTTCTGCCCCCTGTTGAGGCCTTCGGCATTGATGAGCATGGCGAGCTCGCCCGGAGTAAGCCCGTATATATAAGGTATCCTGTACTGGCTCACGAATGAGAAAAAGCCGGGCTCCACGACACTGCCCTCCACCTTGAGACCTCCGAGAGGATTAGGCCTGTCCAGCACCATGACCTCTATGCCCAGTTCCCCGCAGGCTTCCATGACCAGCCCCATCGTGCTGATGAAAGTGTAGGACCTCGCCCCTGTGTCCTGTATGTCATAGACCATGACATCTATGCCGCGGAGCATCTCAGCTGTCGGCTTTCTTGTCGGGCCGTACAGTGAATAGACGGGAAGGCCGGTAAGGGCATCGCGAGAGTCGGAGACCTTGCCTCCGGCATATACATCTCCCCTCACCCCGTGTTCGGGGCCGTAAAGAGCCACCAGTTCCACACCGGGGGCATTATACAGTATGTCTATGGTGGACCGGAGATTGCGGTCCACGCCGCTCGGATTGGTCACCAGCCCCACACGCTTGCCGACAAGGCCTTCGAATCCGCGGTCCTGCAGGACCTCGATGCCCGGCTTGACCGGACAACCGTCCGCGGAACTCGCCGGCACCGGAACAGACAGGCAGAGGAAACATGCCAGAAAGAAAACGGCGGCAGGAATCAGCGTCCGTGCCGGATTTGCAGCCGACTTCATAATCATAAATTCATCACCCTGCCGGCAAACAGCATATTGTCACCGGACTTGTCCATAATGGCAAAGAAGAAAGGCCTGTCGACTTTCATCACGACAGGAATATCCGCCGGGCCAGCAGCAGTAAGACGCATTCCTATGCTTGTCACGGCAGCTGCCTCCGTACCGCTTTCGCTGACCTCAATGAAGCATTTCTGCCGCACCTGGTCAACTGCGACAGGGGCATCAGTGATACCGCCGAACTGGGCGCCTGCGGAGAATGCCTTGCGGACTCCCATCTTTTCCAGCTGGGAATTGAGGACAATGTCCGTGTCAAACCTGAACTTCGGAAGAGTAAGGGCAACTTTCCTGTATTCCAGACTTTCAAGAGCCCCGGCAAATGCAGACGCCCGGAGGCCGGCCAGGGCCTTGTTCATGTCAATGCCTTCTGCAGGCAGAGCCACAAGCATCGTATATTTTCCTCCTTTGTAAGGAAGCTCTATCAGCTGGGAACCGGCAGCCTCGGCATAGCGGAACCGCTCCGAGATTTTCATCATCTGCACTTCATTGTCTCCCGCGGATCCATGGAAAAGCTCATCTGCAGTGAGATTCTCATCAAATTCATGTATCCACGATGCCTTGAAATAGAGAGCATTGATGAGGAACATCACCATATCCGGACTTATCTCGTCCACAATCTCCGTTATCCTGCCTTCCGTATTGTCGGAGCACCATGAATTTATGGCATCCTTTGTGGCCGGATCGGAAAAATCCTCTGTCCGGACGGATGCAGAATACGACTCGCGGAGCAGCGTCCTGTACCCGTCCTTTATTTCAAGCCCCGAGCGCAGCCAGGCAGAATTGGCAGAGCGCACATCCGCAAGAGAATCCGCGGACAGGATGTCCCCGGAGAATGTCTTTCCTCCCAGTGCCGACATAAGTTCTTCCCTGGTGCAGCCTTCAGCTCCTTCGGCAAGCATGGACAACGCCGTGCCGGCACTGAAAGGAGACACCAGCACATTGGCGTCGGCATCCGCTTCCGAGACAGCATTCCTGAAGAAAGCCAGGGAGAAGTCCGTCCTGGAGCCGTCCGGGGCAGGAACAGCCGGCTGCCGGCCGCATCCGGAGAACATGAGGGACGCAGTGATTCCCGCAAGCATGTAAAAAATTATTCTTTTCATGACAATTTCCGTTTTATAAAATTCCGCAGGCCAAATATACACAGAATATGCCAGTGAAGCAATTCGTCAAAAAAGCTTTTCATTCTTTGACATGCCTGCTTATGGAGAATGTGACAGCCGCGGTGGCAATGCAGCAGGCCATGACAATCCAGAAGAACCAGCGGTAGCCCACGGATTCCTGGACATATCCGGCCACCATCCCCGGAAGCATCATGCTCAGGGCCATGAATGCGGTGCATATGGAATAATGTGCCGTCTTGAATTCCCCGTCGGAAAAATACATCATATAGAGCATGTATGCCGTGAAGCCGAATCCGTAGCCGAACTGCTCGATGAATACGCAGATGCTGATGACAACAAGGTTGTCTGGCTGCACCATGGAGAGCCATACGAATGTGAGGCAAGGGAGTGTCATGGCAAGGGCCATGGGCCATAGCGATTTCTTCAGGCCGAGCCGGGATGCGGCTATTCCGCCTATGATTCCCCCGACTGTGAGTGCTGCCACTCCGACCGTACCATAGACTATGCCGACATTCTCAGTGGAAAGGCCAAGTCCTCCGGAAGCGGCGGGGTCAAGCAGAAAAGGATTCATCATCTTAAGGAGGAAGGCTTCGGGAAGCCGGTACAGCAGCATGAAGATTATGGCCGTCCAAACATATTTTTTTCTGAAGAAAGTGCTGAATGTCCGGCCGAACCCGCAGAAGATTTCTTTCGCTGTCCTGCGGGCTGCCGGTTCCTGCCGGCCCTCCCCTGCGGCAATGTCAGGACAGGCCTTCTCGTCCGGCAGCACAAAGACATGATACAAGGTGACTCCGGCAAACAGGACAGAACTCATCAGGACCGTTATCATCCAGGACTCCGGTATGTCGCCAGTACGGGACTCAAGGAGCCCGGCCGCCACAACCAGAACACCCTGTCCGAAGATTGAAGCCAGCCTGTAGAATGTGCTCCTTATGCCGACAAAGAGAGACTGGTCTCTCCTGTCCAGAGCCAGCATATAGAAGCCGTCGGCGGCAATGTCATGAGTTGCGGATGCGAATGCGGCTATCCAGAACAACACAAGCGTCACCGCGAAGAGGGACACGGGCGCATGTCCCGATGCCACGACTCCGGGAGAAGGATGAGGAAGGGAAAAAGCCGCGGCGGCGAATGCAGCCGACATGATGACCTGCATTGCCAGCACCCACCAGCGCTTGGTCCTGATAATATCCACGAACGGACTCCAGAGAGGCTTGATGACCCACGGGAGATAAAGAAGCCCGGTGTACATGGCGACATCTCCGTTGGACATGCCCATCTTCTTGAACATTATCACAGATATCGTGTTCACTATAAAATATGGTATCCCTTCAGCAAAATACAATGAAGGGACCCATGCCCACGGAGAAATTTTTCCTTTCATACTGTCAGTCCTTTGCTGCCTTCAGCAGTCATTTGTGTCCACCTGCCGCCGTTTCTGCCATTTCTGCCGTTTCTGCCATCAGCCGCCCGTCACCGCCCAGGCAGGATGCGGGCTCCACGACAGCCCCGGAATAATAATGGGAGAGTATCTCCCTGTAGCCGCAGCCCCGGGACGCCATCACCGCAGCCCCTATCTGGCACAATCCGACACCGTGGCCCCACCCGGAACCATGAAGCTCAATCCGCACGATGTCCGGCATTTCCGTCATCCGGGACATCTGCCTTTCTATAGCCTCAGCCGGAATCCCCGTCCCCGCCGAATCATAATATACGACATCAAAGGCAGAGCTCTTCAGATGTGACTCTGACAATATCCTTCTTATTTCCAACTCTTTGCCCACGACAAGGACAGCTTTCGTCCCCACTATGCGAAGCCGGTCGATACGGCCGGAAGGGCCTCTGTGCTCCGGGACAAGGGCCTTTACCGTCCCTATGTCATGGCCGGAACGCATTGCGACAAGGTCAGAAAGTTCCCGTATTCCATAAGAGACCGTCCATCGGAAAAAGTCTGTGGTCTCAAGGTCGTAGTCATTGAGTACCTGTGACAGCACTTCTCTGTCTGAAGTATCGCAGAATGCCGGGGAATCAGAATCACCCGGAACATCCCGGACAGGAGCAAGATACGGAAAATCCCTGTCCTCCCAGCAGGTGGAGAATTTCTCTGTCATTCCTCCGCAGCATTTGGAAAAGCGGGCATCGCAGATTTCCCCGCCATAGGCCAGCACTTCTCCCCATGTGGCATCCACGGCTTTTCTTGCCGCATTCCCGGTCTCCCTCGTGAGCCCCTGATAGCGCTGGCAATGGTCGTCTGCACACACATCGAAGAGCCTGTGGTCTTCATGGCCATACCATCTTATAATTTCAATGACAGGGACTTCACCGGCGCAGAGAGAGGATTTTGCATTGTCTCCGGCATGACGGACCATATCCAGATGCGTCACGAGAGACGGAGTCCCGGTCACCCAAGAAGGATGTCCCTCCCCGCTGCCGAAGGCTGCCGCATTGTTCCTGCGGGCTGCCCCCGCCAGAATCTTTGACATTACCCATGAACGGGAAATGACGGCATGGGCCTTCAGGAATTCCTCAGAAGCAGTCGACTTCATTTCAGAAGAAATCACACTTACGAGATAGTCCTCGACCCCTATGACATTTATCGCGGTCAGTTTCTTCCCCGAGGCAATTATTTTCAGTGCCCCGGCAAACTTCTGTGTCTCTTTCCTTTCCCAATGGAAACCGACCCCTATGGTGACATCATGGAGAACAAATCCGGCCTCGGCAAACATTGTCGACAGAGTCTGCTCCTCAAAATACAGTTCATCGTAAAGGGCTCCGTCATATTCTATCTTTCCTTCCCTGAACACAGCCTTCCTGACACCTGCCCCGTCTGACAATATTTCAAAAGTGATTTCGGGGGCAGACATTATCCCCACGGACAGTAGGGGCTGGGTGCGTGTAAGACGGCGCACAACCAGAGACTCGACATCCGCCGGAACAGACACCTCATCCAGGATTTCGCCGAGAATCCTGCCGTCAATCCTGTCAAAGTCCCGTCCGTCCGGAATTACAAAAAAACCGGCCATGTCCGCACATCCCGGACTCACCGTGAAATGGTCCTCCCCTTCAGAACTGTAGTGGTGAGGGCGATGGCGGCCGCGCAACATCACGGCAGACCTGTACTGCCCGGACTCATACCATGTAATGAGATTGAACATGGGCTCCGGCTCCCCGTCCCTGACCGGAGTGCAGTCCAGCAGCCTGTAGAACAGCTTGGCCATTGACTTGGCCGTCGATGCGCAGAGAATGAATATTCCTCTGGTAAATTTATGGTAATGATACAATTCCGCTTCTTTTACAGAAGTGACGTATTCCAGGACCCGGGAATCAGGCATAGTGTCAAGAAGGCGGCCGGCATCACATTCAAGAGGGAGTATCCGGCGCGGAAGTGCCTGGAAATGATGATGGTCGGGAGCAGATGCCCCGCATTCTGGCCCGTTGTACATAAAAGTATACCCGGGAAAGGATTTTGCCATGTCCAGCATGTCGACATACCTCTTCCAGATGGACTGCGGGCAGTGCCTGTCCATTGCCAGCACAAAATGCTCATTGAAAATAGGATAGGGATTGACAAGGATGTCGTATTTCCGTCCTTTCCTGCCCTCGAACTTGAGTCTGATCTGCTCTTCCGGACGGTTTTCACGGCACAGGAAGCATTTTCTGCGGAGTATCGCCTCTCTCCCCACATCAGCCGATGCCGAGACTATTCTTGCCGGATTATGCTGCACCTTGACCTCCAGCCCTCCTGCATTCAGAGTCCTGACGCA
>JADIMJ010000007.1 GCA_017694835.1 Candidatus Cryptobacteroides gallistercoris | reverse complement strand
ATGAAACTAGTTTCATCTAATGAGAGATAATCGAAAAATAAGGCGGCGCCAACGCTGCCCGGGATGCGGGTCTTTGGAAGTCATCAAATGGGGAGTGCGGAACGGCAACAAAGGACTAAAAGCCTGTCCGTGTCGCGGCCGGTGGATATGTAAAATGGCCTCCGACGGCCGTGATTTTCCCGCAAAAGTGTGGCCGTTGGCACTTTCAAAATGCCGTCGGGCGCGAAAACCCCGCAAAAGCGCGCCCGGTGGACAGCATTTTGGGGCTCCACCGGGCGCGCTTCAGAATGACCGTGTCGGCAAGATTCTTCCGGTGTTCACTGAAAGAGAAAATGCATTTTGAAAGAGCTATCCACCAACCACTTTTGTCATTGTCACCAACCAAAAATATCAATTACACGACCTCCGCGGACACGATTTCATTTCAGGAGATATGTCCTTTCTCCCCATTAATGGCTAATCACCGGGACAGGATGCGTCCCCATTTTACCAATTTGTTGCGATTGCCCGCCGGAACTCCCGGCTGTACCTTTGCATCTGAAATTCAAGCCGTCCTGTCAGACTGCAGATGGCGGGCGACTTCGGGAATCAACCAGATAGTAAAAATAATTTAAAAGGTATGTATATCATGAAAAGGTTAATCAGTGCAATCGCAGTAATCGCATCAGTTGCAGCAGTTTTCGCATGCAACAAAAATGAAGGAAAAGAAGAAGCGCCGGCAGGTATGGCACTCGCACAGGAAGTCGCAGGGACCTACAGCGGCACATTTACAATGTCAGTGATGGGCTCTCCGGCAGGAAGCGAGAATCTTGACTGTACTGTCTCGGCGGCCACTGACAATACTGTGGATATTGTCCTTGACCAGTTCACCGCAATGGGCTCCATGCAGTTCTCCCTTTCGGCCGAAGGAGTCTCTGTGGCTGATGCCGACGGGGGATATTCTCTGACGGGAAGCATTGACACAATGAGCGGCGAGACACATATCACCGGCTCCGTATCCGGGACGGTAGGAAAAGACGGCTCGGCGGAAATCACATTCGAATTCACTCCGGGCGCAATGCCGATGTCAATAACAGGCGTATTTTCTTCACCTGCCCGGAACAATGAATAGCAGAATGATTGCTTCGGCATTGATGTCTGTCACAGCGGGAACGGCAATGATGCTGTTCCCGTCTTGTGAAGACGGCATCCTCGGCGGCATTTATGACGAGCCGGAAGAAAAGTCAGCGTATGGCTTTGTCCAGACGGAGACATTGGTCGGACACGGGACCATATATATCAACACTTCTCAGTATACCCATTGGGTCTGTCTTGACTTTCAGGAGGCGACGGCTGATTCCGTGAACATAGTATCGGGAGACCCTTTTCCGGAGCAGTGGGACATGGCTGTACACAGATATGACGTGAAGACCAACGGCGGTTCTGCTGCAATGACTTCCTGGACTGACATAGAAGAATTCGAGGATTCGGGGACAATGCCTGAAGACGCAGCCTTTGTCAGCGACATCATGACAGATGATGTCATTGCGGTGGACATGAGCGGAATGATGCAGGGCAATATCGTATATGCTCAGGACTGGTACAACCCGGAGTTGTCCAAATGGCTGGATGTCGACACAAGCACCATGCCTCCCGTATACACCAAGTCCGACAATGTGTTCGTCCTCAGGCTTGCCGACGGAAGAAACATAGCGCTGCGGCTAGAGAATTACATGGACGGGAGCGGGACGAAAGGATATATGACCATCCAGTACAAGACCTTGACAGGGGAGGTGGAGCTATGAATGCGGCAAAATGTATCTGCATCGCACTGCTTTTGGCGGCAGTGCCGGAAATCATGTCTGCCCGGTATGTTGTCCGCGGGAGGATAACTGACAAGAATTCGGAGCCGCTTGCCGGGGCAGGCATTGTGGTCCGGGGCCTTTCCGGTGTCGGGGCCATGACTGATGCCCGAGGGGAATATTCTTTGGAAATACCGGACAATGAACCGCATACTGTCGTGGTCTCATTCATGGGCTTCATGACCCAGTCGCGGCTTGTAAGGCCTGAATCAGGCAGGAATGCCGGCCGTAAGGATGTCTGTCCGGAACTGACGGAGAATTTCGCCCTCGAGGAGAATCCTATGACAATTGACCAGGTAGTCGTCACGGGTACCCGGACTCCGAAGACTCTGATGGAGGTCCCGATAGTGACAAGGGTGATTTCCGGCCCGGACATTTCCAGAAGCGACGCCACGAATATCCAGGACCTGCTGATAACCGAACTGCCGGGGATAGAATTCTCTTATTCCATGGACCAGCAGGTGAATGTCAACCTGCAGGGATTCGGAGGAAGCTCGGTACTGTTCCTGATTGACGGGGAGCGTATCGCAGGCGAGACGCTTGACAACATTGACTACAACAGGCTCAACCTTGACAACATAGAGCGCATAGAGATAGTCAAGGGCGGGGCATCATCTCTCTATGGCTCCAATGCAGTGGGAGGTGTGATAAATCTCATCACTAAAGAACAGAGTGAGCCATGGTCTCTGGATGTTAGTGCCAGATACGGAGCCCATAACGAGCAGCGCTATGATGCCAGTGCCGGATTTTCGGCCGGCAAGGTGACCAATGTGCTGAATGCGCAGATGACCGGCATTGACACATACGATGTGGGCGGCCAGGGAGACTTCAGTACAGTCTACGGAAACAAAGTGCTGAGTGTCAAGGACAGGCTGACCTATAGCCCGACGGACAGGCTCCGGCTTACCGGCCGCATCGGATATTATCAGAGGCAGCGGGATGCCGACATAATTGTCAAGGACCGCTACAGGGACCTGAATGCAGGCCTGAAGGCAAAGTATGACATAGGGGAATCCGGTGATGCCGAGCTTTCCTGGTCGTACGACGAGTACAACAAGAGCGACTTCATGAGCAATACGGGGGACGATGTGCTCAATTACAGCAATGTCCAGCATAATGTCCGGGCTCTTTTCAACTGGACATTCGGAAAGACGGGCACATTGACCGCCGGCGGGGACTTCATGAACGATTATCTCAGGTCATACCAGTTTGAGGACGGCGGGCACTACAGTCAGCTGACCGCCGACTGCTTCGCACAGTTTGACTGGAATGTCGTCGGGGGATTCAATGTCATCGGCGCACTCAGATATGACTTTTTCTCGGCAAAAAGGCTAAGCAGCCTGTCCCCGAAGCTCGGCCTTATGTACAGGCTGGATGCGGGAAAGACCGGAACCTTCACTTTCAGAGGCTCATACGCCAAAGGTTTCCGTGCGCCTACCCTGAAGGAAATGTACATGTCGTTTGACATGGCCGGCATCTTCATGATTTACGGCAATCCTGACCTGCAGTCGGAAGTGAGCCACAATTTCACACTTTCTGCCGAGTATTTCAAGAAATACTGGAATGTCACCCTTACGGGATATTTCAACATGGTCAGGAACGGGATAACCACAGTCTGGAACGAGGAACTCAACAGCATGAGATATGCCAATGAAGTCCCGTCCGATGTGACGGGGGCGGACATGACTTTCTCAATGAGGCTACCTTGCGGATTCGGGACGAAAGTCGCCTATACTTATTCTTATGAATACACGCTTGACGGCTCCCCGACAATGACTGCGACCCGTCCCCATTCTCTGACTGCAAGGATAGAGTATGGACGCGAATGGAAGAACTACGGCTTCAATCTGGCCCTGAACGGACGGTATCTTTCGCGGCTCACGACCAATGTATATGCCTCCACTGACTTCGAGACCCTTTCTGAAATAACTTACCCGGGCTATACAATCTGGAAACTTGTGTTTACCCAGGACATTTGGAGAGGGATATCGCTCAATCTCATCGTGGACAATCTCTTCAACTACAGGCCGGACTACTATTACAACAATTCTCCGGTGACTGTCGGCACCACATTCGCCGCCTCCCTTGCGCTTTCGATAGGAGAGATGTTCAGGAAATAATTCAAGAATGAAAATAATCAAAGGACGGAAATAAATCAATGACGAAATAAATCAGGAACTGAAATAATTATAGGACAGGAATGAGAAACAAGAAAATCATTTTGGCGGGAGTCGCCCTCATTGCGCTGGCGGCGATTCTGGCAACCGTGTGGTCCGTATGGTTCTCGCCGACGAAGG
>JADIMJ010000050.1 GCA_017694835.1 Candidatus Cryptobacteroides gallistercoris | reverse complement strand
TGTGGTCTTTCCCGAGCCGTTCAGTCCGAAAAGCCCGTATATACGGCCGTCCCTGATAGTCGCGGATATGTTCTGTATCACATCCTTGCCAGGCTCATACCAATAAGTTACGTTTGAAAGTTCTATCATCTGGATATAACATTTGCACTGTACCCCTGTGGTGGTACAGTGCAAATGTAAGAATAAAATTTTCAGATGCAAAAAAAACAGTGTTGCAGAAAAAAGATGGGAGACAATACAATGATAAACCGCAGGGATTTCATAAGGATATCCCGGGTCTTCTGGCTCAGGTGAAGGAGGTGATGGGAAAAGAACGTGTTAATGATTCCGTAATTCTTGGCAATAGGCGGAAGGTGTCACTCCCGTCTGCTTCTTGAACATCCGGCTGAAGTGCTGGGTATATTCGAATCCCAGTTCATAGGCGACTTGCGTGATGGGCGCTCCTCCTGCAAGCCCGTTCTTTGCCAACTGGATAACATATTTCCGGATATGGTCGCTGGCGGTATCTCCTGTCATCTTCTTGAACATATCGCCGAAATAGTTGGGAGACATGCAGAGCTTGTCGGCGCAATACTGCACGGTAGGCAGACCGAGCGTCAGCTGGAGTTTCTCCCCGTAATAGCTCTGCAACAGATTGTTGAACCGTACCAGTATATCGGAATTCTCCAGTTTGCGTGTAATGAACTGCCGGTTGTAGAAACGCTGGCAGAAGTTCAGCACCAGATTGATATAGCCGACGATGATGGTATCCTGCAGCTCATCGTGTTTCTTTTGCAGCTCCTCGCGTATCTGGCGCATCAGCGAAGCAAGGATGTCGTGCTCTTCGTCTGTCATATGGAGGGCTTCATTGACACGGTAGTCGAAAAAAGAGTAATTCCTGATGGACTTCTCCAGCGGAGTGCCATGCAGCAAATCGGGATGGAAAAGCAACGCCCAGCCCGTCAGCATCACTTCCTCGCCATTGTCTTCCTTGCCGCCAATCTGTCCGGGAGCCACGCAGATGACCGTTCCTTTCTTGTAGTCGTACTTGCCGCAGCCGTATGCGAGGTCTATCTCCGCCTCGTCATGGAAAAAGATGCCGTACACGCTGTAATTGTTCAGGCTGTGACGCACGGGAGACACTTCCGCATAGTCGATGACGCAGACCAGCGGATGCTGCTCCTCGCATCCGAGATAGCGGCTGTAGTCGCCTACATTCTTGATTTTCATTATTTTCGCCATCCTGATGTCTGCCTTTTTCATTGCTGCAAATGTAACGAATTTCCGTCAGACAGATGCCATCACATCCGAAAATCTGTAAATAAGGCACAAACTTCCCGCTTATCGTTACATCAGCTTCCATAAGGGCCGGTAACTTTGTATTGACAAACGGAAAAAGAAATCAAGTGATGGAAAATCAAATGAGGATTCCTGCAGAATTGTATGAAGACGAGGTAATCGGTTTTCTGGCAGACCGCTATCACAGCACTCCGGATGAAATTGTGCAATGTTTCCTTGTGCAAGACGGAAGAACTGGGGAAGCGGACAGAAATCCTGCCTCTTTCACATTGGAAGATAACGAGATGGAAATAATGAGGGGACTGACAAAGGATGTGCTGACAGTGCAAACACAGGGAATATGTCTATCTGGCTCATCTTGTGTCGCTGTACCTTTGCAACATAGAAAGAATCAATAAATTGAAAGTTATGAAAAAGTTATTTTTAATACCATTGATGCTGTTGGCCACGCTGATGCTGTCCGCTTTTGCAGCGACAGTTCAGGCACAACAGAAAGTTTTTAATGACAATCAAAATAAGACGGATATGGAAAGCAACACTATCAGACTGACTATTGAGGGTGGCAGGACATTTACCGCCACACTGGTGGACAACTCATCAACGCAGGCATTGAAAGAACAGCTTGCAAAAGGAAACATCACCGTAGAAATGGAAGACTATGCCAATATGGAGAAGGTTGGCTCACTGGGCATCCGTTTGCCCCGCAACGACAGACAGACCACAACCGGACCGGGTGACATCATCCTCTATCAAGGGCATAACCTTGTCATATATTATGATACCAATTCATGGAGTTTCACCCGTCTGGGAAAGATAGACAACGCTTCGCAGGCAGACCTGAAAGCTGCATTAGGCAAGGGTGATGTCAAGGTAACTCTCTCATTGGAATAGCCGGAAGGAGGAGATGAATGACGAAGAATCTGACTACAGTACCGTTGCTGACAGCCCTGGCATTTCCGGCCGCAGCCCAGCAGACAATGGATGTCCATACGCATATTATCGTGCCTGAATACGTGGAAGTGCTCAAGGCGCACGGGGCGGAATTGGAGGAGACTTTCCCGTTGCCGGCATGGGATGCGGAGCGGCACATCGCCTTCATGGACAGTGCGGGCATACGTACCGCCGTACTTACCATGCCAACTCCGCAGCCTTATTTCGGCGATGCGGAAGAAAGCGCGGCATGCATCCGCCAGGTGAACGAGATTTCGGCAGAAGTGAAGCGGCAGCATCCGGGCCGCTTCCTTTTCTGTGCCGCCCTTCCTCTGCCCGATGTGGATGCCGCTGTCCGTGAGGCCGTCTATGCGCTCGATACCCTGGGCGCGGACGGCATCAAGCTGGCTACCAACAGCCGGGGACAATATCTGGGCGACGAGGCACTGGAGTCTCTGATGAAGGTCCTGGACGAGCGGCATGCCGTCATCATCATCCATCCGCACCGTCCCACGCCGTATGCAGATAAAATCCTGCGGGAGAACGCCGGGCAGTTGTTTGAAACTGAAAAGGATGCCGGAGATGATGAAATGCTGATACGCATTTCCGAGATAGAGGTCTATCCTGAATATCTGGATGAGTATCTGGCGTTCGCCCGGAATGTGGGCGCAGAATCAGTCCGTAAGGAACCGGGAGTGATATGCATTTATCCCATGATACAGAAAAGGGATTCATGCCAGATCCGTATTCTTGAGATATATGCCGGTCAGGAGGCTTATAAAGAGCATATCGCTTCAGAGCATTTCCAGACCTACAAGCAAGGGACATTGCACATGGTCAAATCGCTGGACCTGGTGGACATGACCCCGATGAATCCTGAAGGCATGGATGAGATTTTCAGGAAAACGAACTTTGACAATATATCTAAAAAACAATAAGGCAATGAAAAAAAATATCGGAAACACATTGGCATTGTACCCCACTCCTGCTGTGGTAGTGGGTACGGAAGTGAACGGAAAAGTGAACTGGCTGCTTGTCGCCCACATCGGAATTATCGGGCACGACCGGATCATGCTGGGCATGTTCAAGAAACATTACACCAATGACGGGGTGAAGCAGACTGGCAAGGTGTCCGTCAATATGGTGAATGAGGCGATGCTGGAGCAGGCCGACTATGTGGGATGTGTTAGCGGGGCAAAGGCAGACAAGTCGGATGTGTTCGCGTACCGTTTGGGCGACGCCGGGACTCCTGTCATCGATGAAAGCCCGCTGGTGATGGAGTGCGAGGTCGTGGACAACTACGAGACGGAGACTTTCGACAACTTCATCTGCAAGATAATGAATACCTATGTGGACGAGGACTGCCTGAACGAAAAAGGCAAACCTGACTATGACAAACTGAAACCTGTGCTCTTCGAGATGCCGAACTACACCTATCTGCGTACCGGTGAGACCATCGGCAAATGCACCGGTTTCGGAAAAGAATACGGAAAGTAAAGACGGTATCGAAATAGTTGGCGGACATTATGGAGAGACGCGATTTTTTGAAGAAGTCGGCACTGGCAGCCTTGGGCACAGCCATGACCGGGACAGGGCTGGCGCAGGCTTTCAACCATATAGGCAACGACGAATCAAAAACAGGGAAAATGAAGATAACAGTATTGACCGGGAGCCCCAGAGCCAAGGGGAACTCCGCTTATCTTGCGGAGCAGTTCATAAAGGGGGCGCAGGAAACAGGACATGAGATATACCGTTTCGACTGCGCATTCAAGCATGTCGAGCCATGCCGTGCCTGCAACCGTTGCGGCATGAACGGGACATGCATATTCAACGACGATTTCCTCGAACTCCGTCCGAAACTGATCGAGTCGGACATGGTGGTCTTCGCCACGCCGATGTATTACTTCGGCATCTCGGCACAGATGAAACGGGTCATCGACCGGTTCTATGCCATCAACGGGCAAATCAAAGGCCATTACAAGAAGGCCGCTTACCTGATGACCTACGCCGATACCGACCCCAAGGAAGCGGAAGCCATGCTCTTGCACTACCGCACGTTGATGAATTACCTGGGCTGGGAAAGCGTGGGCGAGGTGGTAGCGTCCGGCGTATGGACGACAGGTTCTGTCCGCAACACCCGTTATCCTGAACAAGCTTATCAGTTAGGGAAAAGTGTATAACCGATATCATAAGAATATGAAACTATATGTAATTGCATTTGCCTTGTTGTGGGCAGGAATCGTGCCGGCAAAGGCACAAGAAGATAGAATAGAAACGTGCAAGGAAAATTACCGTACCCTTTTCTGCGGTGAAGCCCTGACCGGACAGGGCACAGACCCGGAGATGATGGACATCCTCCAGAAATTTATCTTCGGCGAAGTGTTTACTACGGGCAACCTGAGCCTGAAACAGCGCGAAATGATTACCTGCGTCACCCTTGCCACGATGCAGACGCTTCCGCAACTGAAAGCCCATGCGGGAGCCGCCCTGAACGTGGGCGTCACCCCCGTGGAACTGCGGGAAGCGATGTATCTGACAGCACCGTTCATCGGTTTCCCCAAGATGCTCAATGCGGTCGGAACGGTGAACGAGGTATTCAAGGAGCGCGGCATCAGCCTTCCCTTGGAGAACCAGACCACCGTCACCGAAGCGAACCGTCATGAGCAGGGCGCAGCTATTCAGGACAAACTCTACCACGGAGGAATCTCTGCCGTGATGGAAGGCGTGCCCGGCGGAATGGGC
>JADIMJ010000049.1 GCA_017694835.1 Candidatus Cryptobacteroides gallistercoris | reverse complement strand
GAATTGTACTTGCTGTTCGAGGGGCTGGAGAAATTGACAGAAGCGCTGAAAGTGGTCCCCGGCCTGGCCTTCGAGTCCTGCGAATGGCTCCAGCGTACGGCAAAGTTCCTGGTCTGGAAGAAGTCGGTGCTGCCCCGCTCTCCCGTCTGGTCGTTGGAGTAGGTGAGGGCGAAGGTTCCGGTACACTTGTAGTTCACCTTGTATCGGGAGTTCACGTCGACAGCCCATGACCCGAGGGTGTAAATGTCACCAGTGAGGGAGAGGTCGAAATAGTCCCCGATCACGAAATACATGCCCAGGTCCCTGAGATAGAAGCCGCGGGCGCTTTCTTCTCCGAATGTCGGCATCAGCAGTCCGGTCGCCCTGTCCGGACGCTTCGGGATAAAGCCGAACGGCAGTACTATGGGGAACATCGGCACGCCTTCGACCACAGGATAGGCAGGACCGAACACCGTCCTCTGCGACGGCTTGGTCATTACCTTGGCTGCTGTGAGATGCAGATAATAATGCGGCTCTTCGGCGTCGCATACCGTATATTTTCCCTTGGTGATGTTGATGGACTGGTCCGGCATCATCTTGATGTTCTTTCCGTGCAGGATGCCTTCCGCCTCCTGGGTCACCATATTCGTGATTCTGGCCTTCTTGGTGTCGAAATTGTAGCGGAGTTCCTCCATGGTGTAGCTCTTCCCGCCGTCTTCCATTGTGGGCATGCCTGTAATCACGCCCGTGGAATCTTTTGTCCCCCTGGCGAAGACTGTCTTCGTCTGCATGTCATATTCCATGTAGTCTGCTGACAGCTTCATGTCGCCGTATGTCACAGTGACGTCTCCGTAATAATATATCATCCTCTTGCCGTCGGTGAAATCCTCGACTATGGAATCACGCGCCGTGGTGAATGCGGGCATTTCGAGGGAGCTCTTCCTGAGGAGTGCTACAGAATCGGCACGGGCTACAGAGTCTGCCCTTGCCGTGGAATCCGTCACTGCCGTCACCGAGTCGGAAACGGCAGTAGTGTCGGAGACCGACTCCGTATTTTCGGCGCGGCCGGCCATCCTGTTTCTCCTGGACCGTCTGTCTTCCTGAGATGATACAGTGAAGGAACTGATGAGCAGGAAAAGAACAGCCACTGCCACCACCTTGTCCTTCGCAGCAAATTGCTTCACTTTTCTATATAGAGACATCAATAATTTCTATGTGTTTTGCAGTCTTTTTTATATTTTTGCAAAATGCAAAATTAAAACTAATTTCATTTAATACCAAATGAGACTGATAACTCAAACGGGCCTGTTGAGGACGGCAGTACTTCTCTCGGCAGTAACAGTTCTGTTCCAGATGCTGTCATTCAATGCTGTCGCCCAGACTCGGGACGAGTCTCAACTCGGGCTGAAAACTGTTGTCATCGACCCCGGGCACGGAGGCAAGGACGCGGGCTGCATAAGCCGTGACAGGAAAACATACGAGAAAAATCTCACTCTTGCCATCTCAAAGCTGCTCGGAGACAAGATATCACGCGCATATCCCGACGTCAGGGTCATATATACCCGTACTACCGACAAATACCTGACTCTCAATGAACGGGCGGAGATAGCCAACAGAAATCATGCCGACCTGTTCATATCTATACATATAAATTCATTTACATCATCATCACCGAACGGGTTTTCGGCCCATATTCTGGGCCAGTCCAGCAACAGGAACAGGGATCTCTTTTCCTATAATATTGATGTCTGCCGGAGGGAGAATTCCGTCATTCTCCTTGAGGAAGACTATACGACCCAATACCAGGGCTTCGACCCGAATGACCCGGAGTCCTTCATATTCCTCAATCTGATGCAGAATGCATATTATGAACAGAGTCTGCTTTTTGCCGCGGATGTCGAATATGAATTGTCCAAGGGGCCCATCACCCACAGCCGGGGAATATCCCAGGATCCTTTCTATGTGCTCTGGAAGACCTCAATGCCTGCCGTCCTTCTGGAAATGGGGTTCATGTCCAATCCCTCGGACCTTAAGACAATGAATTCCGCGGCGGGAAAGGAAGAGATGGCATCGAGGCTTCTGGACGCCTTCCGGAGATTCAAGAACAGATATGACAGCAGCCTTGACATCCCTGCGGCAGCCGGGACTTCTGCCGAAGAAGACGGTGCGGCGGATGTCCGGGAGTCGTCTGCCCGCGGGGAAATTGCGGACGGCACACAGGCCGGATCATCATACGGGGTACAGATTCTTGTGCTGAGCCGCAGGCTCAAGGCGGGCGACAATGCATTCAAGGGATATCGCCCGCAGGAATACAGGTCGGGAACATTATATAAATATGTAGTCGGCGGCTACGGGAGCGAAACAGAAGCCCGGGAGATGTGGCGGACCGTCAGGAAAAAGTTCCCCGACTCGTTCCCTGTTGTCATCAGGGACGGATATGTGTCACCTTTATAATCCTGCGCAATGAAAGCAAGCAAAGAACTCAAGATCGGAATATTCGTAATACTTGTGCTGGTTCTCTCATTTTTCGTAATCAATTTTCTGAGAGAGAAGGATTTGTTCAACAGGGACATTGAGGTGTCCGCAAAGTATCCGGACGTCTGCGGGCTCACGGCCTCAGCCCCCGTATATTTCAAGGGATACAAGGCCGGGACGGTGTCATCGATAGAATATGACAGGGAGTCCGGAGAATTTCTCGTGACCTGTACTGTGGACCGCGGCTTCGGCCTTTCTGCCGGCACCAGGATGGTAATCTACAGCGTGGACCTGCTGGGCGGCAAGGGTGTCGAGCTTGTGCCCGGCACATCTGCTGAAATTCTTGATGACGGCGCCGTCATCCCCGGAGAAACGCGGCCGGACCTGCTGGCTTCAGTCGGAGATGAAATCCTGCCGTTGGCCGGAAAAATTTCTTCGGCAGTCGACAGTCTCAATGTCACGGTCTCAAGCATAAACAGAATACTTGGCAAAGAGAACAGGGACGGCCTGGCGGCTGCCATAGGGCACATTGACAGGACTATGGCAAACATTGAGTCCATATCATCAGTCATCGGGGGGCGGTCGGCCGAAATTGACGGGCTCCTCGCCAACCTTCATGAAGTCTCGGCCTCCCTTGCCTCCGTAATGGAAAAAGCCGACACCGCCATGGCGGACATAGGCAATGTCGCGGCCGCTCTTGACGAGAGTGACATAAGGGGCCTCGTCACTTCATTCCGCGAACTGGCGGATTCTGTCCGCGACCCGGACGGTTCCGTAGGGAAGCTCCTTGCCGACGGCGGCGTATATGATTCCCTCGAGTCCCTTCTTGCCGACATAGATTCGCTTGTCAGGCAAATTGAGGAGAATCCCAAGAAGTATATAAAGATTTCCCTTTTCTAGGCTTCTCCGCCATGATTACATTAGAATTTCAAATTTAGAATTATTCTAAATTGATATACTTGTGATATCAGCATCTTATGCAGAATGCCTGTTTGTAAATTATTAATAATCAATAAATTATAAATTAAGCGTTTGCACTGTCGGCAAACGGATGCAAGTAAAATAAAATTAAAATACAATAGAAATTAAAATTTTTTATAACAATTTTTTCATCAACTTTGCCGTCGGAATGCAGGGACAGTTACCCCTGCATTTTTAATCAGAATCAACATATGGCGGAAGAAAGACATAATATGGTTTGGGACAACTGTCTGAAGATTATCAGCCAGATTATCGAGCCCCAGCATTTTGACACATGGTTCAGGCCTGTCCGTGCTGTCGCTATGGAAGGCTCGACGCTGGAACTCGAGGTCCCGTCCGAATTTTTCCGCGAATATCTTGAAGAATATTATCTCGATGTCCTCAAGAAGACCTTGAGGCGTGTCATCGGGGCTGATGCAAAGCTCGTCTACAGGGTGAGGCCGGTGACTGCCGAGCAGCCGTTGAGATATCCGGTGTCTCCGGGGAATACTCCGGTGAACAAGACCATTTCCGTCACGACTTATTCAAAGGGCAACAATCCCGGTCCATTTGTATATCCCGGACTGGAAAGAGTTCAGGTAAATCCTCAACTCAACCCTGTATATTGTTTCAGCAACCTGGTCGAGGGCGAATGCAACAAGATGGGAATAACGGCGGGGGAGAGCATTTCTTCAGCACCGGGCAAGACTGCGTTCAACCCTCTTTTCCTCTTCGGGCAGCCGGGGCTGGGGAAGACACATATAGCACAGGCAATCGGCATTGCCATAAAGGAGAAATATCCGGAGCTGGTGGTGCTGTATGTCCCGGCAAACAGGTTCAAGACACAGTTTATGGATGCGGTCAACGTCAACAACAAGCTGACTGACTTCCTTGCATTCTACATGAAGATGGATGTCCTGATTGTCGACGACATACAGGAACTTTCGTCTCCGGGCACACAGAATGCATTCTTCCATATCTTCAATCATCTGCACCAGCAGGGCAAGCAGCTGATATTTACTTCCGACCGTCCGCCGGTGGAGCTGCAGAACTTCGAGGAGCGGCTTCTGTCCAGGCTGAAATGGGGGCTCTCAGTCGAGCTCCAGCGCCCGGACTTTGCCACAAGGCTTTCCATGCTCCGTGCCCGCAGCTTCAGGGAAGGGGTGCAGCTTGACGATGATGTGCTCATTTTCCTGGCCACCAGGATTACATCCAATTTCAGGGAACTTGAGGGAGCCCTCATTTCGCTCATTGCCAATGCCACCCTTGCCCACAAGCCGGTCACGGTGGAGCTTGCGGCAAGCATAACCGACAAGATTGTCGGCGAGCAGAAGAACGAAATTACGATTGACAAGGTCCAGAAGACTGTCTGCGACTACTTCAACATCACCAGGGACATGCTCCTGTCCAAGTCAAGGAAAAGACAGATTGTCCAGGCAAGGCAGATTTCCATGTACATGAGCAGGAATCTCATCAACTGCTCATTGTCAACCATCGGAGCTGAAACCGGAGGAAAGGACCATGCCACGGTCCTCCATGCCTGCACGACTGTCTCTGACCTCATGGCTTTCGACAAGACTTTCCGACAGTATGTGACTGACATAGAGAAAATGCTTGTGCCGGTCCGCAGATGACCTGCCGCCGGCAATCAGAAAACAGTACATATAATATGACATCAGAAGAAGTCCTGTCCATTTTCAAGGAAATCACAAAGATTCCCCGCGAATCCGGACACGAGGAGAAAATCGTTGCATGGCTGCAGTCATTTGCTGCTGCCCATGCCCTTGAATGCCATACGGATGCAGCCGGCAATGCAGTAATCGTGAAGGAGGCGTCCGAAGGGAAAGAAAATGTGCCGACAATCGTATTGCAGAGCCACTCCGACATGGTCTGCGAGAAAAACGCCGGCGTGGACCATGATTTCAGCAGGGATCCCATAAAATACGAAATAAGGGACGGCTGGATGGTGGCACCGGACACTACGCTCGGAGCCGACTGCGGAATAGGCATGGCCGCCCAGCTCGCCGTCCTCACCTCCGGACTCAGTACAGGAAGGATAGAGGCACTGTTCACGGTTGCTGAAGAGACCGGACTGGACGGGGCAAAGGCCCTGCAGCCCGGCTTCATAACAGGCAGGACCCTGATTAATCTGGATTCTGAAGACGAGGGGGAGCTGTTCATCGGATGTGCCGGCGGACTTGACACCACTGCTGTCTTTCAATATTTCCAGTCGGAGACGCCGCGGGATACAGCCTGTTTCAGGCTCCGTGTTTATAATGCCCTCGGAGGCCACAGCGGCGACGACATCGACAAGGGAAGGGCAAATGCAGTACAGCTTCTCTCAAGGTTCCTGTACAGTCAGGAAGGGAAAGGGATGCATCTGTGCAGGATTGACGGAGGCAACAAGCGCAATGCCATTGCCAGGGAAGCCGAGGCAGTCGTGGCCGTGGACAAGGAAGGCGCAGCCTCCATGCAGGCTGAATTCCTCGCTTTTGCAGCCGATGTCTCGGCAGAATACGGCGTGACGGACCCCGACTTGAAATTTGAATGTACCGGAACTGACCCTTGCGGCACCTGCATTGATGACGCCACGGCTCAGGCCCTCGTCAGGGCATTGTTCGCTGCTCCGCACGGAGTCCTGGCAATGAGCGCTGACATCAGTGGACTTGTGGAGACTTCCACGAATCTCGCATCAGTCAAAATGCTTCCGGACAACAAGGTCAGAATAGGTACAAGCCAGCGCAGTTCCGTCATCTCGGAGATGAGGGCTGCTGCGGCCAGGGTGGAAGCTTGCTTCAGGCTCGCAGGTGCTGAAGTGACGCATGAGGCGGAATATCCGGGATGGAAACCGGACACGCACTCGGCTCTTCTGGAAAAATGCGTGGCATCATACCAGCGTCTGTTCGGGAACAGGCCGGTCGTAAGGGCCATACATGCCGGACTTGAATGCGGGCTTTTCCTGGAAAAATATCCGGACCTGGACATGATTTCTTTCGGCCCGACCCTGAGGGGAGTCCATGCCCCGGGAGAGCGGCTTGACCTCGCATCTCTCGACAAATTCGTGAAATTCCTCGAGGATGTGGTGGTAAACTGGTAGAATCTTCAATAGAATTAATTGTCTATAGAATCGTCAATGTCATCTGATCTGAGGCCTATGGTGAAAATTGCCCCATCAATGCTTTCGGCGGACTTTCTCAATCTCGGGAAAGATGTCGCCATGGTCAATGCCAATGCAGACCTTTTCCATCTTGACATAATGGACGGGGTATTTGTCCCGAACATCTCTTATGGCTTTCCTGTAGTGGAGGCCATTTCAAAGGAAGCTGTCAGGCCGCTTGACGTACACCTCATGATAGTCCATCCGGAGAAGTATGTCCGGAGATTCGCCGAGGCCGGCGCCGCCATGATCAGTTTCCATGCGGAGGCTGCCGAAGACCCGGCGGCCGTGCTTGGCCTAGTGCGTTCATGCGGAGCAGCTGCCGGCCTGGCCTTCAATCCCGATTATCCTCTTGAGAAAGTGAGGCCCCTGCTCAAGTCCTGTGACTTTGTGCTGGTGATGTCTGTCTTTGCCGGGTTCGGCGGCCAGAAATTCATTGAGGAGACATACGGAAGACTGCAGACTATCCGGGAATGGATTGCCGAAGATTCCTGCCGCTGTCTGATTGAAGTGGACGGGGGCGTTTCTCCGGCCAATTCCAGAGCGCTTTCGGAAGCCGGAGCCGACATACTTGTGGCAGGCAGTGCCGTATTCAGGGCCGAAAATCCGGCTGAAGTCATCTCAAGTATGAAATCTCTTTAAAGGCGAATTCCCTGGTCTTTCCTCCTGCCGTCTCCACTATAAGCCGGGCGGCCGGTGTTATGCCCCTGATGATTCCGTCGAATTCCTCACCCGAGATGCAGTCCGCGAAGCGGTGAAGCTCGTCTTTCCAGTATAGTCCCGAAAGATATCTGCCATTGAGGCGGCCTATGGCGGTCTCGTCCGTCAGCTGGCCGAGAATGGTGGAGAGGGTGCCGGCCAGCTTTTCAAGGACAGAGTCTGCGGAATATTCAGTCCCGGTCTCGCGTTTCATCGAGGTGGGATTCGGCACTTCCGGGGGAAAGACTGTCTGGTTGACATTGAGCCCGATTCCGATGACGCTGCCTTCAAGCATGGCTCCCCTCACTGTGTTTTCAATGAGGATGCCGCATATTTTCCTGTCCCTTACGATGATGTCGTTCGGCCATTTCACTGATGCCGTGATTCCGTATGCCGCAAGGCAGTCCGATACGGCGACTGCAGCGGCCTCGCTCACGGCGAACTGGTCCTGAGCCGGAATTTTCGGGAACATGCCGGTCCCGAATCGGACTGCGGCGCTGAATGTCAGATTCTTTCCTGCTTCACTCGACCAGACGTTTCCTTTCTGGCCCCGGCCTGCCGTCTGGTATTCTGCCGCTATGACTGACATTTTGTCAATCACGGACAATGTGTTCCTTGCAACGGTATTGGTCGAATCTACGGTTCCATACCATATTATGTCATACTTTTTTCCCATTGGTGCAGTTTTTGTGTATATTTGCGCTGCGAAATTAATAAATAAAACTATCAGAAACACAGAATATAATGGACAATAAAGAACTTCAGGTTATTGCAGACGCCATGGCGGAGAAGAAAGGCAAGAGAATAGTGGCGCTTGACCTAAAGTCCATAGGGACGGCAATTTCAGACTATTTCATCGTCTGCAATGCGGATTCTACCACCAATGTGGTGGCCATAGCTGACAATATAGAAGACAGGATGATTGAAAAATGCAGGCGCAGGGTGCTTCGTGCCCAGGGCCGTGAAAATGCATTCTGGATAATCCTTGACTACGGGGACATCGTCGTCCATATTTTCCAGACCCCTATGAGAGAATTCTACAGGCTGGAAGACCTGTGGGCTGATGCGGAACGGACAGAATACGGTTCCGGGGAATAATTCATTTTGACAGAATAGACAAATGAGCGATAACAGCAATATGCCCGGGGGAAAGTTGCCCCGGAACAGGAAAGGCTTGTCATTCGGCATGTCCTGGTTCTACATTATTCTGATTTTCGGAATAATATGGATGTTTTTCAATCAGGGCGGGGCCAATCCCCAGAAGATAGAGTGGGAGCAAGTCAAGGAGCAGATTGAGGCCGGTGACGTGAAGGAAATAGTCTTCGTCAGGAACGACTATGAGGGAAAAGTGACAATCAGGCCTGACAGGCTTGAAAAATATGCCGACATGTTCGGTGGAACCGTACCGAAAAAATCCCCTCATTTCATTTTCCTTGTGACCAGCAGCTTCAATGCGGAGGAAACATTCGGCAGCATCAACGATGCCCTGCCGGAGGCGGACCGTTTCAAAGTAGTGATTGAAAATGACAGCAAAGTATGGTCGTCCATACTTGAATGGCTGCTTTTCCCGATACTCCTCATCGCGATGTGGTTCTTCATGTTCAGGGGCATGAACAGGGGAGCCGGCGGCGGTGCAGGGCCGGGAGGCATATTCAGTGTCGGCAAATCGACGGGCAAACTTGCCGAAAAGGACAGCATCAAGGTTACATTCAAGGATGTTGCGGGACTTTACGGGGCAAAGGATGAAGTCATGGAAATCGTCGATTTCCTGAAGAACCCGAAGAAATATACCGCCCTCGGAGGCAAAATTCCCAAGGGAGCCCTTCTCGTCGGGCCTCCGGGTACGGGCAAGACATTGCTCGCCAAGGCTGTGGCCGGTGAGGCCAATGTGCCTTTCTTCTCCATTTCAGGATCCGATTTCGTGGAAATGTTCGTCGGCGTCGGCGCTTCCAGGGTGCGAGACCTGTTCAGGCAGGCAAAGGAGAAGGCTCCATGCATCGTATTCATTGATGAAATCGATGCCGTGGGAAGGGCAAGAGGAAAGAATGTCGGCTTCTCTTCCAATGACGAGAGGGAGAATACGCTCAACCAGCTCCTCACCGAAATGGACGGATTTGACTCCAATTCAGGCGTCATAATCCTCGCGGCGACGAACAGGGCTGACATCCTCGACAAGGCATTGCTCAGGGCAGGACGCTTCGACCGCCAGATTCATGTGGACCTGCCGGACCTGAACGAGCGTTCCGCCATCTTCAAAGTGCATATCAAGGGGCTCAAGCTGGCTCCTGACTTCGATGTGGAATTTCTTGCAAAGCACACTCCGGGCTTTTCCGGTGCTGACATTGCCAATGTCTGCAATGAAGCGGCCCTGACTGCCGCCAGACACAACAAGAAGGAAATCGACAGACAGGATTTCCTTGATGCGGTGGACAGAATCATCGGAGGGCTTGAGCGGAAGAATACAATAATAACGCCGCAGGAAAAGAAGTCAATAGCATACCACGAGGCAGGACATGCGACGGTGAGCTGGCTCCTTCCGTATGCCAATCCTCTTTTCAAGGTCACCATCGTTCCGCGTGGCCAGTCACTCGGTGCCGCATGGTATCTGCCTGAGGAACGCAAGCTTGTGACAAAGGAACAGATGATTGACGAGATGTGTTCTCTCCTCGGGGGCCGCGTCGCCGAAGAAATCATCAACGGCCAGCCGTCCACAGGTGCGCTCAATGATTTGGAAAGGCTCACGAAACAGGCCTATGCCATGGTGACCTATTATGGAATGAGCGAAAAGGTCGGGACAGTTTCGTTCTATGATTCCACAGGCTCAAGGGGATACGAGCTTTCAAAGCCCTACAGCGAGAAAACTGCGGAACTTATTGACAAGGAAGTCAAGGATCTCATACAGGACATCCATGACAGGACATTGCGTATATTGACGAACAACCGTGCGGGATTTGAAAAACTTGCGGAGCTGCTGCTTGAAAAGGAAGTGATTTTCTCCGATGACCTCGAGAAGATATTCGGCCCGAGGGCAAATGCGGATGCCATAGTTCCGGAAGAGGACAGGAAGCCCGCGCCTGACCGGACAGGGACGGATACCGGAACAGAAAACGGGACCGGGTCAGAAACAGAAACAGACGGAGGCCCTGCCGTCTCTTAAAAGTTTCCGATATGAAGAATCTTATCCTCAGGACATTATCCGGCATACTGGTCATAGGGGCCGTAGTGGCTTCCCTGCTCCTCGGCAAATTCTTTTTTGCCGCGCTGATGATTGTGCTTACCTTGTGCATAATGGCGGAATTTTTCAGGATGACCATGGGTACGGAATACAGGTTTTCCCAATATCTGGCCATGTTTGCGGCCGTGACGCTTTTTGCCCTCACTTTTCTGTATACGGGGTTCAGGCTCCCGGGAAGACTCGTGATGCTGGCGTTCATCCCGATTTTCGTCATTATGGTCAATTCTCTGTATGTCCGGGATAAGACTGATTTCGGGAAATTTGCTTTCGTGTATACTGCACTGTTGTATATCGCCATACCGATGACCCTCACCAATTTTGCAGTGTTCAAGTTCAACGGCCAGTATGACGGCACTCTTCTGCTATGCTTTTTCGGCATAATATGGGCATCGGATGTCGGAGCCTATCTGCTCGGAATCACACTCGGTCAGAAATACGGAAAAAAACTTTTTCCCGAAATTTCGCCGAAGAAATCGTGGATCGGCTTCTGGGGAGGCTTCGTCCTGGCAATAGGCGTGGCCGTTGCCCTGCATTACGCGGGATTCTTCAATTACCCTCTGCACCACTGCATCATCATGGCGGCCCTGATGAATGTCGCCGGAGTATATGGGGACCTGGTGGAATCACAATGGAAAAGGCATTATGCCATCAAGGATTCCGGCACGGCGATACCCGGGCATGGAGGCATCTGGGACCGGTTTGACAGTGCCCTCATGGCATTGCCTGCGGGTGTAATATACCTCGTCGTGCTTAATATTCTGTGACTTTGGAAAATTTTATATAAATTTGCAGGATGAAAAACAGGAAGACAATGACAATTCACAAAGGTGGCCGCATGACTATTCTTGGAATCTGGACGCTCTGCGCTATCCTGATTTATCTGTCGTTCCACTTCATCGACTGCCGGTATATCTCATACCCGCTGGCGGCAATACCGGCTTTCTTCATGGTTTTTGTCTTCTATTTTTTCCGTGTCCCCTCAAGAAGCACCGTAATAGGGGAGAACATCGTGACTTCAGCCGCGGACGGCGAAGTGGTAGTCGTGGAGAAAGTCTTCGAAGACGAATATATACACGGGGAATGCATCCAGGTTTCGGTCTATATGGATTTTTTCAATGTCCATGTGAATTTCTGGCCGATTTCGGGAGAGGTGACATATTACAGATACCATCCGGGCAAATATTTCCTTGCCTTCATGCCGAAGGCGTCGGAGCTGAATGAACATACTTCAGTGGCCATAAGGAACGGCAAGGGGGAAATTTTCTTCAAGCAGATTGCCGGTACATTTGCCAGACGGATAGTGTCATACGCAAAGGTCGGGGAGACCGGCGTCAAGGGAGAACAGTGCGGGATAATCAAATTCGGCTCAAGGGTGGACATGTTCCTTCCGCTTGACGCAGACATCAGGGTACAGGTCGGAGACACGGTCAAGGCCTGCGAATCCGTGATTGCAGAATTATAATTTTGAGGCCGGACGGCCGAAACTATATGGAAAATATGACAAACTTTAGCAACAGCTGCCCTTCAGTCATGTCTGAGACAGAGGGCAATTCAGACGATTCGGTGCCCTTGTCGCACCGCGCTCATGTAATCTCCGGTTCAAATTCTAAAATTTTGGTTATATGAGCGAAATATTCATAATACTGTTACTTATCCTGCTCAACGGAATTTTCGCCATGTCAGAGATGGCGGTCATTTCAGCAAGGAAATCCAACCTTCAGGCAGATGCCAACAAAGGGAGCAAAACGGCAAAGACAGCCCTGAAACTTGCCTCTGACCCGGACAAATTCCTTTCAGCGGTCCAGATAGGCATCACTCTCATCGGCATACTCACAGGTATATTTTCAGGCAAGTCCATAGCGGATGCACTTTCCGCCGCCCTTGCGAAGGCAGGCATGTCGGCAGGTGTGGCAGGAGCCCTTGCCCAGGGCATCATCGTCATACTCGTTACATACCTCAGCATCGTCTTCGGAGAACTCGTCCCGAAGAGAATCGCGCTCAGCGCATCAGAAAGGGTATCCAAGATTGTGTCGGGCCCGATGAAAGTCATTTCCGTGCTTGCATCGCCATTTGTATGGGTCCTTGCCAAAAGCACTTCCTTCATCATAAATATCCTCGGCATCAAATCGCAGGAATCGAAGGTGACTGAAGAGGAAATCAAGTCAATTATCCAGGAAGGTACCGACGAAGGGGAAGTGTCCCCGGTAGAGCAGGACATAGTTGAGAGGGTATTTGCCCTCGGAGACCTCAAGGTGAACACAATCATGACCCTGAGGGGAGATATAGTATGGCTTGACAAGGACATGGGCGAGGCTGAGATCCGGGAGACCATCGAAAAGAACCTTTTCGAGACATACCCTGTGACCGACGGTGACCTTGACCATGTAATCGGCGTGCTTTCCCTTAAGGATTATGTGCTGAACATCGGCAAAAAACAGTTCAGCCTCGAGGAAATGATTCATGAGCCGGTCTATTTCCATGAGAACATGAGCGTCTATGCTGTTCTCGAGCAGATGAAGATAAAAAGAATCAGCCGTGCGCTCGTCTGCGATGAATTCGGGTTCTGCTCCGGAATCATCACTCTGAAAGACATAATGGAGGCACTGGTGGGCATTGTCAACGACGATCATCAGAAAGAGCCGGACATCATAGCCCGCCAGGACAATGACGGGTGGTTTGTAGACGGCCAATGCTCAATGTATGACTTCAAGATGTATTTCGACATAGATGACGACGACGCGGATTCGGCTGAATACACTACTGTAGGCGGTCTGATTCTTGACGAACTGGAGCATGTCCCGATATCCGGAGAGAAGGCGACATGGAAAGATTTCTCATTTGAAGTCGTGGACATGGACGGTGCGCGCATCGACAAGGTCATAGTAAAGAGAAAGCCCAGGCCGGAGCCTGAGCCTCAGAACGACAAGTCGGAAAAGAAGGACTGAATTTCCGGAATTCTCCTGTGACTTCAGATTTCCTGTGACTTCCGGTCAGCATCAATAAGTTCCAGAAGCCTGTCTATGGCTTCCGCTTCAGGGACATGTCTCATTACAGGGGTCTTTCCCCTGTAGATGGTGACTTTCCCGCTGCCTTCGCCCACATAGCCCCAGTCAGCGTCGGCCATTTCGCCCGGACCGTTCACAATGCATCCCATTACGGCTATAACCAGCCCCTTGAGATGTGAAGTGCGCCTTTTGACCTCATTGAAAGTCTGTTCAAGATTGTACATGGTTCGGCCGCATCCGGGGCAGGCTATGTATTCCGGCCTGTAGAACCGCCTGCGGGCTGCCTGCATCAGTTCATCGGCGAGGTATCCGCATTCTGCCGCATCCATTGTCACCGATCCGGCAGGCTTACCGTATTCACCGGACACCTCCACCTCATCTATCTGCCTGTCAAGCAGGCGTCTCCCGAAATCGCAGGCAAAGTCGACGACCAGTGCCTCCCTTGACGGGGACCGATAAGATGCGACGGCCTTCCTGCCTTCGACCTTGAGGGATGTCATCGTCGAATGCCTCAGGGTGTCATATCTGTCAGCAATCAGCTTCGCCACAGAAATTTCATTCACGGGGTCTTCCGTCAGGGAGACCCTTATGGTGTCACCGATTCCGTCTGACAGCAGGGCGGATATGCCGACGGCGGACTTGATCCTGCCGGCATCCCCGTTGCCGGCTTCTGTCACCCCGAGATGTGTAGGATAAACGGTGCCGTTTTCTTCCATGGCTTCATAAAGAAGCCTGTATGCTTCGACCATGACAAGGGTGTTGCTGGCCTTGAGTGAGACGACGACATTGGTGAAATCATTTTTCTCGCATAATCCGAGCCATTCCATCACCGCCTCTTTCATCGCAAGAGGTGTATTGCCGTACAGTGTGGTAATCCTGTCTCCGAGAGAACCGTGGTTAAGTCCGATTCGTACAGCCGTGCCGTGCTCCCTGCACACCTCCACGAGCCGGGCGAATCTGGCGCATGCCTGTTCATGGTCCTTGTGGAAATTTCCCGGGTTGATTCTTACCTTTTCAACGAATTCCGCGCAGGCTATTGCAATCTCCGCCGAGAAGTGGACGTCAGCTACAAGGGGAGTGTCTATGCCCTCCGCCCTGAGCCTTTCCCTTATTGTCCTGAGCGCCTCCACCTCCTTCATGCCGGGTACGGTCAGCCTGATCATCTGTGCTCCTGCCTCATGCATCCTGCGGCACTGCTCAAGTGTCTTTTCAATGTCGGCTGTATGTGTGTTGCACATCGTCTGCACTACAATCCTGTGGTCGTGTCCTATCGTGACATTTCCGGCCCTGGCTTCAATGTATCTCATTTTCTTCTGAAATATTTGTTTCACTTGCATCTGTTTCCGGCGTCTGCCTGCCGATTGCATCAATCAGCCTCACCTGTTCCATGGCTTCCTGCCTGAGCTGGCGTGTCGTCTTTCCGGTGCGTTTTGTGAGCTGGAAATGCAGTCCCACGGAAAAGACAATATTGGAAGGGTAGGCATATCTGTAATAATATTGGCTGTAATAGTCCGGGTCGTACAATGTCCCCATGGAATATTTGTACATTGCGGTAAAATGGATTTCCACAGGGTCGAAGACAAAGCCGAATCCAAGTCCCCCCTTGATGCCGTAGTCAAATCGCCTGTCGGTATCAAGGAAAGCATCTGCTATCGCCGGATCCACACTGTCTCCTGTACGGTGGATGCCCAGCCTGTAGCCGGCGAAGAACCCGATGTTGGCCATGAGTTTCATTTTCCAGAAGTCAAAGTGGCAATGGGCCATGACCGGGACTTCCACCACATCCATCACCGCCTGGTAAGCACCCTGTACATTAGGGATATAGCCGTCATCGTCTTCCTTGAAGCGATATCCCTCCCTGGTCAGTATGACACCTGCCTGAAAACCGAAATAAGGCATGTATCCGAACATCTTGCCGTATCTGGTGTACATGATGCCTATGTTGTACGGGACAAAGAGAAACCCCTGCTTCATGGACGGGTTCCACATCACCTGGCTGAGGGCCATGCCATACTGGACGCCCAGCATGGTGTAGTCGTTTATGACATTTTTTTTCTTCACGTCCACAGTATCGAGAAACGCCAGGGCGGCTGTGTCAGCCAGGGATATGTCCAGGCTGACCATGTCCGTGCGCAGACTGTCCGGGGCACTGAGGCTCTTTCCATGCGCGCAGGCACCGGTCCGGGCCAGAAGCGCAGACAACAGGAGTATATATGCAATATATCTTTTCATTCAGTTTACTTATTGTAGCAGGAAACCTGTCCGTTCTATTTGAACATTTCCCCGACATCTATCGTCTGTTCGAGTTCTGTCATTTCCGGGATGTCTATCAGGGAGGTGCCGTCCTGAAGCTTGAAGAACTTGACCTTCTCCGGCTGCTTGTGCTCAAGCAGATTGCCGGTGTCGACAAGTCCGTTGCGGTTCAGGTCTTCGGTGATTCTCAGGGAATACTTCCCGGCCGTGATATACGGGAACAGCAGTGTGGCATCCTGATCGACCGTATAGGAGCGGATGATCTTGTCCCTTTTCTCATTGAGCAGGTCTATGATGTACTTGTTGCGGACATTGGTAAGTACCAGTGACATGGAACTCAGCTTGTCGTCGTTCGGAAGCGACACCTTCACCTCAAGGCTGTCATTGTAGAAACCGTTGATGTCCATGAATTTCCTGTGCGGAATCTTCAGGAAATATTCATATCCCGGCAAAAGCTTCGACACAGGACGGACTATATATTTCCTCAGGTTGAGAGAGTCCTGCATGAAAGTGTATTTCTCTGTCGCCTCCTGTTGCCTCGGATTCACGGAGCGGAATACAAGCGAATCAAACGCAGACTGCACAAGAGGATATTTGAATTCAATGACATAGCCGTACTGCTCTATTGTTTCCGGCTCGGAAGTAACCGAGAATACGGCAGTGGTATCCTCTTTCTTGATGTCCCTTGACGAACTTTTGGCTGCCCCCAGCTGCCTCGGCTTTGCAAGCTTGACTTCTTCCGTGAAAGGGACGAGGGCACCGAGAGTGTCGGTCTTCATGTAGTCCACATAGAGAAACAGTGTGTCCGGCTGTTTCCCGGGGTCATTCACCCATATCTCGAGACTGTCCCGCTCAAGGTTGAACTGGGTTATGAGCTTTTCCGCCGGCACGCCTTTTATCCAGATGGAGTCTATATCTGCATAAGGGGCCATGAAGGTAATGTAGGCAGTCCTCTCGCCAAGTCGTTCTTTGTTGACAATCATCTGCTTGGACGGGGTCTCACGGAACATGTTGAGCTCAAATTCAGACTTTCTCGCAAGACATGCGACAGTGTCCGTCATGAGATATTTGATGATTTCCGGAAGAGAGTCATTTACTACGGTCACAGGTCTGACAAGAGTGTCGCAGAAGGCGATGAGTTCGTTGTTTTCCGCCTGGTACATATTGTCATTGTTGTCGTCTTTGACTGCATAGAGCCTGTAGACGGTGTCCTGGATGTTGCGCAGGCAGAAGAATCCCCAGTCGTCCGTCTTTCCGGCGGCGTCTGGCCTGTGCTTGAATACGGCGGAGTCGGCGTGGTCCTTGTACAGCATGACGGTGACTCCCTTCAGGGGCATCAGGGTGTTGCAGTCCTGCACTGTTCCTGTGATCATCATTGAGTCGAGGTGCTGACCGGTGGAAAATGCAAGTGTGTAGCCCGGGAACATATTGCCCTCGTTGTTGTCGGCTATTGCATTCGTCACATCCAGGGTATATGTCCTGTTGGAGTCGAGGTCATTCTCGAATGACACGATCACGGCCTTGCCCTTGAGCCTGAACTTGGGCCTCTTTTCCATGGGAGGGGAGAGAAAGATGCTCTGCTGGTCCTTGACCGTCACGAATTCGTCAAACTTGAACATCAGCTGCGTCTTGTGCACGGGCACATTCTTCGCCCCCGGATACGGATACAGCTCAACCAGTACAGGCGGGATAGTATCCTTCGGGCCCCCGCTCGGAGGAGTGGTGGTGTTGGCGCAGGAATGGGAGAACAGCACCGGCCCCAGGACCAGAGCCAGGGGAACGGCGGGGAAATATTTTCTAAAAAATCCTTTCATTTCATTGTCTTGTCAATCCTGTCAGAGGTCGGACCTGACGACACTCTGTATTCCTTCTATCTTGTTCAGCTTCCTCGTAAGTTTCTCAAGGTCTTCCTTGTCATGGACATAGAGGTCAATGTATCCTTCAAAGACACCGCCTTCCGTACTCAGATAGAATCTCCTGATGTTCACGCTCATTACAAGCGATATGTATCTGGAAATCTCATTGATTATGCCCATTCTGTCAAATCCCTTCAGCGAAAGCCTTACCAGGAATGACCGGCCGGTATCCATGCTCTTCCATTCCGGCACGACAATCCTGTCCCCGTGCTTGGCGGCAATGCTGTTTGCCACGGAACAGCTTTTCTTGTGGACGGTGACTGTCCCGTCGGATGACATGAATCCGACCACGCTGTCTCCCGGTATCGGCTTGCAGCAGTCGGCAATGACATATTTGTATTTCGAGTCCTCGGAACCTATGACATAATTCTCTGTCCTGTCCCTGTCATCCCTGCCTTTGTCCTTGCCCTTGAACCAGTTGAAATTCCATGGCCTGGCCTTGTCCGTCCTGGCGTCCCCGGACGACTTCACTATTTCCTCGAGATTGTTGAGCTTCAGCACTCCGAGGCCGACACGGAAAAACAGTTCATCCGCATCGCCTTCAAAAATCTCATAGCCTTCGATCATGGCTGCAACCGTTTTCTCGTCCAGCCTGTAGCCGACGGAAGCGAGCTGCTCCTCCACAATTTTCTTGCCGACCTTGATGCTTTCCTGCCTTTCTCCCTGGAAGTATTCCATCACAAGGTTCTTTGCCTTTCTTGTATGCAGGAACTGCAGCCATTCCCGCTTCGGCTTTTCATTTTCGGCAGTGATGATTTCCACCTGGTCTCCTGTCCGCAGTTCATATGACAGCGGGACAAGCCTCATGTTGACTTTCGCGGCAATGGCCCTGGTGCCGATTTCCGGGTCGACCATGTAGGCGAAATCGAGGGCCGTGGCTCCTTTCTGTATGCTCTTCTGTTCGCCTTTCGGCGTGAATATGAATATGTCGGATGAAGTGAGGTCATTATGGATCATGTCCAGCAGGTCAAGGGCATTGACATCCGGGTCCACGAGAATCTCCTTTACCTTGCCGATCCATTTGTCCATCTCGCTGTCATTCTCGCTCACGAAACCGTCCTTCTTGTATGCCCAGTGTGCCGCAATGCCTTTCTCGGCTATGTCATTCATCCTCCTCGTGCGTATCTGGACTTCGACCCAGATGCCCGAATGGCTCATCACAGTACAGTGCAGGGCTTCATATCCGTTGCTCTTGGGGTGCTTCACCCAGTCCCTGACCCTGTCGCTCTTGTACTTATATATGCCGGTGATTATCGAGAACACATGGTAGCACTGGTCGCGTTCGGTTTCCTTGGCATCCTGGTCTGGGCTGAAAATAATCCTTACGGCATAGAGGTCGTATATCTGGTCAAAGGTGATGTTCTTCGTGACCATCTTGTGCCAGATTGAGTACGGTGTCTTAACACGTTTCTTTATTTCGAAATTGAACCCGGCGGCCTTCAGCGCATTGCTTATCGGTATGATGAAGGCATCTATTTCCTTTTCCTTGTCGATGATGTTCCTGTTGATCTTCTCCGTGATTTCATTGAACACTTCAGGTTCCTTGTATCTGAGCCAGATGTCCTCCATCTCGGACTTGACCTCATAGAGTCCGAGCCGGTGGGCAAGGGGGATGAAGATGAACATCGTCTCGCTCAGGATTTTTTCCCTCTTGTATTCGGGCATGAACTCGATGGTGCGGCAGTTGTGCAGCCTGTCCGCAAGCTTTATGAGCACTACCCGGACATCGTCGTTGAGTGTCAGAAGTATCCGCTTGAAATTCTCTGCCTGTATGCTCTTCTTCTTGGCCTTGTCCTCGTTGTCCAGCACCGTCTTTATTTTCGTCAGCCCGTCCACAAGGGATGCTATCTTGTCTCCGAAAAGGTTGCTGATGTCGTCTACGGTATAGTCCGTGTCTTCCACCACATCGTGCAGCAGGGCGGCTGCAATCGACTTGTACCCGAGTCCGATGTTGCTTACGACAATTTTGGCCACGGCAATCGGATGCAGGATGTACGGCTCACCGGAACGTCGCCTGACGCCCTTGTGCGCCTCATTTGCAAATTCAAATGCCTTCTGTACGACATCCAGTTCTGTCTGGTTGGCGCACCGTTTTCTCGCGGCTTCCTTCAGGTCGGCATAATCCCGGGCAATGACTTCATAGTCAGCGGATGTAAATTCAGAAACACTCATATGTCAACAGTTTTCAATCGTCTATGTTATAGTCGTCCACATTCTGGAATGCATAGGAAAGTTCAGAGCCGAACAGGATGATGAACCATCCGAAATTCAGCCAGAACATGAACAGCGGTATTGCCGCCATGGCTCCGTATACGGCATTGAGCCTGGTCACAAAAAGCTGGGTCTCAAGATAAAGATACTGCAGCACAGTAAATGCGAGGGCTGACAGGATGGCGGCTTTCAGCGCATGGCTGTAGCGCACCCTGGCATTCGGGATGAACTTGTACATTGCGGAGAATGTCAGCATCGCCACTGCATAGAAAAGCAGCCAGGAGACAATGGATTTCACTTCCTCCAGACCGAGGATTCCCCATTCCATGTTGTTGAAGAGGTTGGTATAGGATATGGACCCGGAGAAGAAAAGCAGCAGGACGAACGGGGCAAGGACAAGCACAATGATGTAGAATGATATCCTCTTGAAGATATTGCGGGACTTGTGGACCTTCCACACATTGTTGAAGACTCTCTCCACCGAAATCATCATCCAGAGCACGACCCAGAGGAAGAAGAGCGAGCTGACCAGCCCGACTCCGCTTGACAGGGCAGTAGTTATGATGTTGTCGGCAAACCCCATTATCATGTTGATGATTTCCTGATAGTTGCTGAAATTCTCGTACAGCAGTTCCCTCAGCCTGTCCTCAAGCCCGAGGCCGCCGGTGACCACAAATGTCAGGGCAAGGAACGGGACGACGGACATTGTGCCGAAAAAACTCAGGGCGACGGCCTGGAAGCCAATCTTCTGGGCCGAGAAAGTCCTGATGGTGATTATCAGTACCTTTATATATTTGATGAACCTGGCCTTGGCCCGTGAGAGTTCATCTGGATTGAGTATCCAGATTTCCTCCGACAGGAAATGCCGTATTCTGTTCCATGTCTGTTTAGGGGATCCCATGCCTTCTTCTTTTGCTGATGTTCCGTTCAAAAAAGTGACAGCTGGCCTGAAGAAGGCTCCTGCGGATGTACTCCGGAAGAAATCATATCCATGAATTCCTTCTCATGGATTATTTTTATTCCCAGGTCAGCCGCTTTCTGCATCTTTTCCGGCCCCGGCTTTTCCCCTGCCAGGAGGAAGGCCGTCTTGCCGCTGACTGAGCTGCTGTTCTTGCCTCCGTTGCCGGTGATCAGCCTCTTGATTTCGTCCCTGGATATCGAGAATACTCCCGAGATGACTATGCTCATTCCCTTGAGCCTGTCCGATGACGGCTTGGCTTCCGTCCGCATGGAGAACTGGAGTCCGGCCCTGCGCAGCCTTTCTGTCAGCTCCCTGTTTGCCGGCGACGAGAAGAAATCGAGTATGCTGTCCGCAACCACGTCCCCGATGTCCTCCGCCTGAAGAAGCTCATCCTTCCCGGCGGCCATCAGTGCGTCTATGTCCTTGAAATGCAGGGCCAGTTCCCTGGCGGTGGATTCTCCCACATACCTTATGCCCAACGCGAAGAGCACATGGTCGAACGTCACTTCCCTGGATGCGGCAAGACTCTTGAGAAAGCGTTCCGCGGAACGGTCTTTCCATCCGTCCAGCCTGAGCAGGTCCTCTTTGGTGAGGTCGTAGAAATCCGCGGGGGATGAGACCAGCCCGAGATCGTACAGCTGCTCTATGGTGGCGTCTCCGGCTATTACATTCATCGCCTTCCTGCTGATGAAATGCACAAGTTTCCCCTTTATCTGTGTCGGACATCCGGTTGTGTTGGGACAGAAGAACTTTGCCTCGCCTTCATCCCTGACCAGGGGGGTGCCGCAGTCCGGGCATCTGTCCGGAAATACGGGGACGGCTTCCTTGCCAGTCCTCTCCGAAAGCTCCACGCCCGTTATCTTCGGGATTATCTCCCCGCCTTTCTCCACATACACATGGTCCCCGATTCGGATGTCAAGAAGCCGCATCTGGCCGAGGTTGTGGAGAGTCGCCCTCTTTACGACAGTGCCGGCGAGCTGCACCGGCTCAAGATTGGCAACCGGGGTCACTGCTCCGGTACGCCCCACCTGATAATCAATCGAAAGCACTTCCGTCAGTGCCTGCTCTGCCTTGAATTTATATGCGACTGCCCATCTCGGGAACTTGGAAGTATATCCGAGAGTGTGCTGCAGTGCCAGTTCATTCACCTTGATGACAATGCCGTCTGTCGCATAAGGCAGGAATTTCCTTCCGGTATCCCAATATCCTATATATTCCTCGATTTCCCTTATGTCCCGGCAGATTCTCCTCTTGTCCGATACGGGAAGTCCCCAGCCGGATGCGGCGTCGAGAGCTTCCGCATGGGTCCGGAACGGAAGATTTTCCCCGAGCATGTGATACAGGGTGCATTCCAGTCCGCGGTTCGAGACTTCCTTCGGACTGATGAGCTTCAGGGACCCGGATGCCGCATTCCTCGGATTGGCAAAAGGCTGGTCCTCATTCCGTTCCCTTTCCTTGTTGAGCCGGTCGAAGGCCGCGTATGGCATATAGACTTCCCCTCTGATTTCAAATTCGTCCGGCCAGCCGCTGCCCTTCAGTTCCTGAGGTATGTTGCCTATGTGCCTGACATTCCCGGTCACATCGTCTCCTATGACACCGTCCCCCCTTGTCAATGCCCTGAAAAGTTTTCCGTTCCTGTATGTAAGGCAGATTGCCGTGCCGTCGAACTTGAGTTCACATGAAAATGTGAAGTCCGTCCCGATGACCTTCGCTGCACGCTGCACGAAATCCGCGACCTCGGAGATATCATATGTGTTTCCGAGCGACAGCATGGGATACCTGTGGGGATATTGGGCGAATTCCTTGCCGGGAGGCACGGCCCTGAGGTCGCTGCCCACCTTCATGGTAGGGGAGTCCGGAGTCACAAGGTCCGGGTATTCCTTTTCTATGGCCATCAGCTCGTTCATGAGCATGTCGAAGTCATAGTCGCTGATTTTCGGAGAATTCTCGACATAATACAGCCTGTTGTTCTCCTCTATCAGCTCCCTCAGCTCCGCCGCCCTCGCCCGTGCCTGTTCTCTTGTCATCATTGCCGCTTCCGGTGTCATCATTCAAAAATTCACATAATTTTACAAATGTAGCAAAACTCGGCCAATATCGGATGAAATTTTGCATGAATGAGAAGAACTTCGGCAGAACTCCGGATGATGACAATTTTTTTTGATAAAATGACCATATTATAATGAAAATAGATAAATTTGCGCCCGAAAAACTTTTAATCACATTTGACATGAAAGATGCAGTAATAATCCTTTGCGGCGGCGGACCTGCCCCGGGAATGAATTCAGTTTCAATGAGCGTGGCCAAGACATTCTTGACCAAGGGCTACAGGGTGATCGGACTTCACGGGGGCTACTCCGGACTTTTCAGCAAGAACGCCCGTACCGAAGACCTGGATTTCTTCAAGGCAGACCGTTATTTCAACAGAGGCGGGTCTTATCTTGAGATGAGCCGCTTCAAGCCGACCGACAGGGATTTTGAGGAGAACTTCAACCTTGACCTCTTCAGGGACAACAACATAAAGCTCCTCGTGACAATCGGCGGTGACGACACGGCATCCACAGCCAACAGGATTTCCAAGTTCCTCGAGGCCAAGAACTATCCTATCGCCAACATCCACTGCCCGAAGACCATTGACAACGACCTTCCTCTTCCGAACAATACCCCGACTTTCGGTTACAACTCCGCAAAGAACGAGGGAGCACACCTCGCAAGGACAATCTATGAGGATGCCCGCACTTCAGGCAACTGGCTCATCATCTCGGCAATGGGCCGTACCTGCGGAAGCCTTGCCCTCGGAATAGGCGAGGCCACCCATTGCCCGATGACCATCATCCCGGAGATGTTCAACAAGACACAGATGACCCTTGAGAAAATCATCAGGCTCTCAATCTCTGCCATTCTCAAGAGAAAAATCATGGGCATCAACTACGGTACAATCGTAGCTGCCGAAGGCCTCTTCCACAATGAGGAAGTCGCAAAGGAGGCTGCTGAGGCCGGCATCCACTTCACATATGACGAGCACGGCCATCCTGAACTCGGCAAGATTTCCAAGGCAGTCCTCTTCAATGACCTTCTTGAGAAAGAGTTCAAGAAACTCGGCGTGAAAGTAAAGAGCCGTCCGGTGGAAATCGGCTATGACGTGCGCTGCCAGGACCCTGTCGCATTCGACCTCACCTACTGCACTGAACTCGCAATGGGAGTATATCAGCTCTTCAGCGAGGGCAAGACAGGCTGCATGGTGTATGTTGACGCATACGGCAATGTTTCTCCTCTTTACCTTGCCGACCTTCAGGACCCTGAGACAGGCAAGATCCCTCCGAGAGTAGTTGACATCAACTCAGGCACAGCCCGGAACTACTACAAGTACATCGCCCACTACATCACACCTGCCGACTACGAGGCAGCCCGCGAGTATGTGGCCGATCCTGAACTCTACGACTTCGCCAGGATTCTCGAGTGGTAGCAACTCCGCAGCAGACAGGACCCGCAGACGGCGCCATTGCCCGAAGGGCCTGCAATGCGTGACAATGCCAGCGGCTCATGCCGGCAGACGGGATTTTCTCCTGCCCCGGCATGAGCCGCTGGCATTCTTTCATTTCCCGGCTTGCCGGAATTTTGTGAATAAGTCGCTTTTCGGAAATATTTAGTAATTTTGGCATTGAAAATGCAGATGAGGGGGGAGAGAAATTGAAACTGAATTCCGAGATGGAGAAAATGATCATATA
>JADIMJ010000048.1 GCA_017694835.1 Candidatus Cryptobacteroides gallistercoris | reverse complement strand
GCTTATAGACAACGAGACATACAGGCACCAGTTTTCAATCATCGAGGGCCTTATGCAGAATGCCGAGATGATAATCAACTGCGGGGATGCCGGGCAGGAAGGCGAGCTCATCCAGAGATGGGTGATGCTCAAGGCGAAGGCCAGATGTCCGGTCTACAGGCTTTGGGTGTCTTCTCTCACGGAGGAGGCCATCAGGGAAGGATTCGCCAGCCTGAAGGACCAGAAGGAATATGACCGCCTGTATGAGGCCGGACTTTCAAGGGCCATCGGGGACTGGATTCTGGGCATGAATGCCACGCGGCTCTATACCCTGAGGTTCGCACAGAACAGGCAGGTCCTTTCCATAGGCAGGGTCCAGACACCGACTCTTGCCCTCATAGTGAAGAGGCAGGAGGAGATAGAGAACTTCAAGCCTGAGCCATATTGGGAACTGAAGACAAAATACAGGGGAGTGCTGTTCTCTTCGGCCAAGGGAAAGTTCCAGGTGAAGGAAGACGGGGAGGCTCTGCTTGAAAAAGTCAGGACATCGGACTTCACGGTCACGGACATTTCCGAAAAGAAGGGGAAGGAGTTCGCCCCGCGGCTCTTTGACCTGACTTCACTCCAGGTAGAATGCAACAGGAAGTTCGGATATACTGCGGACGAGACACTGAAGCTCATCCAGTCCCTGTATGAAAAGAAGCTGACTACCTATCCTCGCGTCGACACGACTTTCCTCAGCGATGACATATATCCGAAAGTGCCGGACATATTGAAGGGCCTCAGGGGCTACGAAACTCTGACTGCCCCTCTTGCGGGGAAAAAGCTGCCGAAAAGCAAAAAGGTGTTTGACAACTCGAAGGTGACTGACCACCATGCCATAATCCCGACAGGCGTTCCCCAAACCAATGCCGACGCAAGGGAAATGAGCGTCTATGACCTTATAGCAAGGCGGTTCATTGCCGTTTTTTATCCGGAGTGCCAGGTGGCCGTCACCACGGTGTCCGGACAGGCTGCGGAAATCGGCTTCAAGGCTACCGGAAAGCAGATTCTGGATCCGGGTTGGAGAGCCGTGTTTGCGCCGCCCGCAGACAGTCCGGAAGGACATGCCGCCGCCCGGGTTGAACAGCAGGACGCTCAGGATGCCGATGCGCAGCCGGAACAGGAGGAGGAAAAGGTCCTGCCGGCATTTGCAAAGGGGGAAACCGGGCCTCACGAGCCTCTGCTCAAGGAAACATGGACGACACCTCCGAAGCCGTATACCGAGGCAACGCTCCTTCGGGCTATGGAGACTGCAGGCAAGGCTGTAGAAGATGAGGAATTGCGTGATGCATTGAAAGAGAACGGAATAGGCCGTCCGTCCACAAGGGCGTCAATCATCGAGACCCTATTCAAGAGACGGTACATCAGAAAGGAAAGGAAAAGTCTTTTCCCGACTGACACCGGCAGGGAACTCATCGGACTCATAAAGGAAGACCTTCTGAAAAGTGTCGAGCTGACGGGCCAATGGGAGAAGAAACTCCGGATGATTGAGAAGGGCACTTACGATGCGAAGACATTCATCGATGAACTCAAGGACATGTCTAAAGGCATCGTGATTTCAGTGCTCTCGGACAATTCTCTCCGTGCTGAGAAAATCGGAAACAAACAATGATATTATGGAAACTCTGACAAATGGTGTACTGACGATAGAAGTCAGCAGTCATGGCGCAGAACTCTGCAGCATCAGAAAAGGCGGAACCGAGTATTTGTGGCAGGCAGACCCTGCATTCTGGAAAAGGCATTCCCCGGTGCTTTTCCCGATAGTGGGAAGCCTGTGGAACGGAAAATACCGGGTCGGGGACAAAGAATATGAAATGTCCCAGCACGGCTTCGCAAGAGACATGGATTTTACCCTTGATTCAAAGTCAGACAATGAGGTATGGTACAGGCTCAGCTCCTGCGGGGAGACTCTGGCTCGCTATCCGTATCGGTTTGTGCTTGAAATCGGATACCGCCTTGACGGCAACAGGGTTGAGGTGCTCTGGACGGTGTCCAACCCCTCGGACTCCGACATGTATTTCCAGATAGGGGCGCATCCGGCCTTCTATTATCCGGACTTTGACCCTCAGACTGAGGACAGGGGATATTTTCTGCTTGAAAGACAGAGAGGAGTGTCTTCTGGAGTACAGGAGGGCAGTTTATCCGTCGGGACAGACAAAAATATTCAGGACCGGGACATCTTCCTGTATGACCTCATAAGTGAGAAAGGATGCGCCGACCCTGACACGAAATATGAAATACCGGCAAGGATTCCGCTTGATACGCATATATTTGACAGGGATGCCCTGATTTTCGAGGACTCGCAGGTCGGAAAAGTCACTCTGCTCACGAAGGACGGTACTCCATGGCTCAGCCTGTCCTTTGATGCTCCTCTTGTCGGACTCTGGTCTCCTGCAGGCAAGAATGCGCCGTTCGTATGCATCGAGCCGTGGTACGGACGCTGCGACAGAGCCGGATTCGTGGGGGATTTCAGCCAAAAAGACCGGATACAGCACCTCAGGCCGCACCGGTCTTTCAACTCACTCTATACAATAGAGATATATTGACAGATTGACGCGTCCGGCAGTGGAGAAATTACTCTCGCCGGGCGTGATTTTTCTCCAATAGTATATTCGGCGACTGCATTTTGAAATTGTCCTATTCGAGGCACATGTCAAGGTCGCGGACAATCTGCTCCTTGTCCATGTTCTGGCCGATGAAGACGATTTTCTGCATCCTGTCGCCGTATTTTTCGTCCCAGTCTCTGAAGAAATTCGGGTCCTGGCGCATAAGTTCAAGCCTGTCCTCTTCCGGCGCAGTGGCATACCATTGGCCGGCCTCGCGGAGCAGCTTCTGTCTGCCGGCCTGCTCGAAGAGGTATGACATGTCGGGGTTTTCGCGGAAGTAGCAGATGCCCTTTGCCCTGATGACGCTCTTCGGCCATTTCTTTGCCACGAAATTGTCGAACTTGTTGAGGTCGAATGCCGGCCTGCGGTAGTACACGAATGTTCCGATGCCGTATTCCTCGACTTCACCGCCGTCATGGTGATGGTGGTGATGTCCGTGTCCCTCGCGACCGTGGCTTTCTCCTTCATGCTCGTGTCCATGTTCGTGCTGATGCTCGCCGCGGTTGTATTCGAGGTGCATCCCGTAGTTTCTGGCCTCGAGTTCCTCTTCCGCCGTGGCCTGGTGTTCGATGCCCTGAATCCAGCCTGCGGATGTCGCCACTTTGTCAAAGTCAAACATTCCTGTGCCGATAAGTCTGTCAAGGTCGACTCGGGTATAGTCACATTCTATGATTTCGGCGCGCGGCTGGATAGTCCTGATGATCTGCCTGATTCTGGCAAGTTCCTCAGGCTTAACTTCGGATGCCTTGTTGAGCAGGATGATGTTGCAGAACTCTATCTGCCGGATAATGAGATTCTCTATGTCCTCCTCACCGATGTCCCCGCGGGTGAGGCCGTCTCCGCAGCCGAACTCGCTTTCCATGCGCAGGGCATCTACAACGGTCACAATGCAGTCGAGGCGGCAGATGCCGTATTTGCGGTATGCCTCTCCGAGAGTCGGGATGGTGCAGATGGTCTGGGCTATCGGCTCCGGCTCGCAGATGCCGCTGGCTTCTATGACGATATAGTCGAAGCGCTGCATCTTCATGAGTTCATATATCTGCTCCACAAGGTCGGCCTTGAGGGTGCAGCAGATGCAGCCGTTCTGCAAGGCCACCAGACTGTCGTCCTTGCTTCCGACGACTCCTCCCTTCTGAATAAGGTCCGCGTCAATGTTGACTTCTCCTATATCATTGACTATTACGGCAAACCGTATTCCTTTCCTGTTGGAAAGAATGTTGTTGACAAGGGTTGTCTTTCCGCTTCCGAGATAACCGGTCAGAAGCAGGACCGGAATTGTCTTGTTTTCCATCGTGTATTATCTCCTTTCCCGGGCTTTGTCTCAGTGTTTGTCCGGGGCATTAAATTTTAACTTGCAAAAATACACTATAATCTTTAATTTTGATGGAAAACTTATGGAGGCTATCGTATGAAGAACTGTGACAGGTTTCTTGCAGCAGTCAAAATCACAGGTTGTATCCTGTCCTGGCTGCTGTTCTGTTCTATGATTACACAGTGCGAGAAGAACCGTGCGCTGGCAGAGGGGAATGATGTGGAATTTTCAATTGTGCAGACCGGAAGACCGGATGTGGCGGCAGAATATTATTCTGATTATGTGGACAATTTGGTCTTCAAAGAACGCAATTTTTCCTTTGACGCCCCGCTTTTCCTGTCTCCTTCTGAAGATGGCTCTTCCATAAATCTTCTTGTCCTTTCCGTTGATCTTTGGAACAATGAGCCATTGGCAGCACAAAAAGTGTACAGCGCGGGGGACGGACTTACTGATCTCAATATTTCCGTTTCATATCAGGTAAATGGCTCCGGTGAGACATTTGTCGGCAGGCTTGAGGATGCCGCCCTCAAGATCTCCCTGCTGAGCGGCAGATATGCGACCGGTATCTTTTCCGGTGTGCTTGACACCGGTTCTGAAAGATACCGGATAGATGACGGGTATTATAATATAAAGTTGACAGAATGAGAAGGATATCTCTTACATTTACATTTGCTCTCATGTCGCTCATGTCGTTCCTGGCGGTCCCCGGATATGCGGGAGACGATGCCGATATGGCCTATGCCAGGCGACATGCGTTCAGCAATGTCGGGTTGAGTGCGGGTGTTTCAATATACGGAGCAGGGGTATCCGTTTCCACTCCTTTGGCCCGTTCGGTCAATCTGAGGCTTGATTATCACCTCCTCTGCATGTCTTCTCCATTAAAACAGAGCAGCAGTCCCAATGTTGCGGTCATTTCTGACAGCAGGTCCTTTGAAATATATCCTGAGGGCGGAAAAGAGACATTGAACTCACATGTGCTCCGTCTGCTGGTGGACTGGACTCCTTTCAGACATGGTGCCGGAAGTGTTTTCCTTACAGGAGGACTTCTGTTCCAGAACAAGATTGCATACCGCTATTCGGAAATGTATGACAAAGCCGTATTTGCGGATTTTGGCCTGACGGGAAAGGATCTGTCACAAGTGGAGATTATCCGCCCCGGAGGCAGGTATGGCCTGAATGAGGATTGTGCCGTAGGATGTTATGCCAGTCGGCCGGAGGTGGGAGTATATGTCGGGCTGACATTCGGGCGCCCTGTTCCAAAACGCAGGGTGGGTGTCAGAGGCGAAATCGGAATGCCTGTATATTTCGGATACTGGTCGGTTCACGGTGATGCTCCTGTCTTGAATTTCAGGCCTTTTTCAACGGGCCTGATGAGCAACTCTCCTGTTACGGCAAGTCTTTACCTTGCAGTCCATGTTACTGTCAGACTTCTGAAAGACAAATGATGCCTGATGACAAAAATTGCCGGAAGCGTCATGTGCTGATTGAAAGGAAGAGCCAGATGGAGCACACAATCATGACAATCGCCACAGTGCGGCGGTAGATTTTTCTTTTGAGATTCTTTATTTTCTTGAGGGCAATCCAGTTGCCGAAGACCATTGCGGCTCCTGTGACGAGCCCTTCCCAGACTGTATGTCCTGAAATCAGGCCGAAACCTCCGTATGCGGAAATCTGAATTATGTGCATGACAGTCGATGCGGCGGCCTCGCTGGCGATGTAGGCTACGGGGGAGAGTCCGAGCGTCAGGAATATTGCGCTGCTGATGGGACCGGAGAGGCTCAGCAGGCCATTGACGACGCCGCATACGCCTCCGCCGGCAAGCATTGTCCATCTGGAGCGTGGCAGTCTCACTTTTTCTGTCATGTCAAGGAATGCGAAAACAATGAGCAGGACACAGAGGATTCTGGTCATCAGCACCTTCGGAACCACGACAAACCAGTATGCCCCCAGGACTGTCAGCGGGGCGGCCGGCAGGAGAAAGAATGCGACTTTCCTCCATCTGATGGATTTGAATCCTGATGCGACGCGGAATATGTTGCTCAGGAGCTGGGATATTGTACACATTGGGACCGCGACTTCTATCCCGTAGCAGGAAGTCATGGCAGGGAGAAGTATCATGCCCCCTCCGAATCCCACTGTCCCCGACAGCAGGCCTGACACGAAGCCGGCGATTATCAGAATGATTTCTTCAGTCATGGTCCCGCAAGTGAAATTCATGGACTCCCAAATTTACTTAAAAATTCATATTTTGCCTATCTTTGCGGAGTTTTTAGCCGCAGACCATATGAAATTATCAGCCTTGCTCCTGCCTGTCGTTATTGCATTCCTGTCATGTCCCGTCATTTGCGCTTCCAGAACATTGTCCGGTGAAGGTGCGGATGCACGGTATCCGTCGTTTGACAGAAGCATCTTCATGCTGCGCTGCAATGCCTTGGGCGATATCCGTTACCATTATGATGACTATATCCAGTATTCTCCGGCCGTCGTGATGGCCGGGCTGAAGGCGTGCGGATATGAAAGCCGCAGTTCATGGGGACGAATGCTGGTGTCGGATGCATTTTCCGTTGCGGTGATGGCGGCGGCGGTCAACGGCATAAAGTATACTGTCGCCAGGCAGAGGCCTGACGGCTCGGCCCGCAACTCTTTCCCTTCCGGCCATACGGCGACAAGTTTCATGGCGGCTGCCATGCTGCATGAAGAATATGGATGGAGAAGCCCGTGGTTCAGTTTCGGAGGCTATGCGATAGCTGCAGCGACAGGTATCTCAAGAATCATCAACAACAGGCATTGGGCTACGGATGTCATTGCCGGCGCTGCGATAGGAATATTGTCCGTCAAACTTGGTTATTTCTTCACTGACTTGATTTTCAAGGAAAAATATATCAACGGCATGTATCGGGAGCCGGTAATTGGCTTCGACTCTTCAAAGGCATATTATGAAATGGGGCTGTATCTCGGCTACAGATTCTTTCTCGGCGGTGCGGGACTGTCGGGAGACAACGGAAATCTCATGGGCGGAGGGACTTCAGGCATAGAGATTTCTTTCCCCGTCAGCTGCAGCGGGGCTCTCCGCGGGACAGCCGGGGTGGCATTGCGGGCGGGGTCCAATTCATATATCGCCGACAGTTCCTTGTCATTCAACACTTATGATTTTATGGCCGGAGGATACTGGCGGCATCCCTTCGCCCGAATCCTTGAGGTGGATACCCGCGTCTTTGCCGGCTATTCGCTGGCGGGGAACAGGCCTTTGTCCGAAACAGCCGGAGTCTCGGACGGATTTGCGTTGTCTGCCGGCGGCGGCCTTGCAGTCGCGGCGGGAGAAAATTTCAAGATAAAGGCCATGGTTGAGTACGGAGCGTCAAATTTCTCTTCCCGCAGGCAGGCTGTCCATTCCCTGGTGCTCGGGGGCTCCGCATTATTTTTCTGGTAGGACCGCCTCCTGTCTTGTATTTCACTGAGGATTTGCCTATATTTGCGTTAGTCCGGATGTTATGTTTTCCTGCGGCTCTTTCCCACAGGGGTCGCGGACAGATGTTGATGCCATATGAAAAGAATCCTCTTGTTCTCCATGCTGCTGGCATCCCTGCAGCTGCAGCTTGCCGCCATATCTCTTGAAGAATGCTATAC
>JADIMJ010000047.1 GCA_017694835.1 Candidatus Cryptobacteroides gallistercoris | reverse complement strand
CGTAGATGTTTATCTGCATCATGCCGGTGCCGGAGCCCATGAGGTTTCCGTTGTAGAGGCCTTCGGCATACACACCCTTGACATGCACATCCTCGCCTATCTGAGGGAGGGACGGGTTGAACAGGCCGTTGGTCAGCTGCAGTGTGCTGCGGAATGCGAATGTCCGCTCTACCCCATCCTCATAGAATGTTCCGGATATCGTAGTCACGCCTTCTTCATCTGTCTCTACTGAAAGAGGCCCGGCAAGAAGGAGCTGAGTCCTGTTGCCATCTGCATCGTAATGGAAAGCAGCGCTGTAATTGACCGTATATGTATGGTCTCCATAACCGTTGCTCTGGGCATAGACGCCGTCCGGAAGAGTCTTCCAGCTGTCTCCCTCCAGGTCGGTGAACATGTCCAGAATCAGGACATAACCCTCTTCCTTGAGGTCATAGTCAGGAGAACCCGAGCTCGTGTCGGCTGTATATTCCGCATCCGTGAGAGTGAAATAATAGTTGTGGGTCGTCGTCCCGGCCGAGGCCTGGCCGAAATAATAGGCATATATCGCCTTGTCCATCACCACGTCATAGCCGGACGGGTCTGCAGGATATTTTACGCAGAAGCCGTCATATTCAGCCTTGAGCGTCTGGCCGGAAGCCATAGTGACATCGAGGCTCAGGCGCAGTGTCCTGGATGAAGTAAGATTGACGGACAGGGATGCCGACGAAACTTCCGACGAAGAAGCTGAAGATACGGTCATATCCTTGTATGTCACTTCATTTTCACCGGAATACAGGTCAACCGTCCCCGACGGGTCCTGCACAGTCACCTTTATATAATCATCGGCAAGCTGGGCATTCTCCGTGTCAATGATTCCCGCAGTAGGCGAGATATAGAAGACATGGCAGCCCTCCTTCTCCTCCGCCGTATAGACAACGGATTCAATGGGACTGACGGCTCCCCCCCAGGAGAAGGCGTTCTTCAGCTGCTGCGGAGCCGGGGCGGGTTCGCGCTGACATGACATCATAAGGAATGCAATGCCGGAAACCAGCCAAAAGAAATGGAATTTCCTCATAGTCAAAACTCTATTAAACATAAATACCAAATGACTCGCTGCGGATGCCCGCAAATGCCAAAATCAGAGGTAAAAATATACATCCTGTGCACAAAATGCAATATCAGAATGTAAAAAATGAACCTTTCAGAGCACAATACGGACCTTTCAGGACATAAAAAAGACCTGTCTTACCGGCAGGTCTTAGTGCTTGAATCTGATTTTGGCGGGGTGCCAGGTGGGGCTCGAACCCACGACCTTCGGAACCACAATCCGACATTCTAACCAACTGAACTATTGGCACCATGTTTGAAAGGATTGCAAAGATATGGAATTTTTCATCTTTCTGCAATACCCCGGGGCATTTTTTTTCTAAAATAAATTCATACCTCTATATTATAAAAACCTTCAGACAACACTTTATTATAAACCTTCAGACGATAAGCGGCCTCCTTCTGTCCGGGCAGCATCGGCATCAAGGTCCCGTTTCCAAAAAAACAGCTCTTCGGGGATTTCCCGCCAGGCAGAGAGTGACAGGAAACCGCCCCAAGGCGACTGGGGCAGGACTACGGAGAGCCGTTCCGCAATGAGCCTGATGAGGCTTCTTGCAAACACAAAATAAAATATGCAAAATTACCGATGAAAAGTTTTCCCGGCAAAACAGAATTCAAAGAGATATGTCTCAACATCGTCAAGGACAAAATCTCCCGCCGGCTTCCCGGTGCCGGTTCCTGTACAGGCCACGGCGCAGGTCACGGCGCATAGAATCACGCCCGATATGACAGGCAGGCAAAGTCTCACGGCCATTCAGAGTTTTCCGAGTATCTGAGACGCATGGTCCTTTGTATCAACCTTTTCTATGACCCTCTCAAGGATGCCGTTCTCGTCAAAGATGAATGTCCTGCGCAATGTGCCGACAGTAGTCTTACCGTACATTTTCTTCTCGCCCCATGCGCCGAACGCCTGAAGCATCTGTACGGACGTGTCCGAGAGCAGGACGAACGGAAGGCTGTACTTGTCGCGGAACCTCCTGTGGGAAGCCGCACTGTCCTTGCTCACTCCCACGACATTGTACCCGGCCTCCGTCAGGGCGGAATAATTGTCCCTGAGGCTGCACGCCTCGGCGGTACATCCCGGGGTATTGTCCTTCGGATAGAAATATATTATGGTCTTTTTCCCGAGCAGGTCCGATGACCTGACCGTATTGCCGTCCTGGTCCATGACCTCGAAATCCGGCATTCTGTCTCCTGGCTGCAGCATGACTGGGCTTCTTTTAATATGTAATAGGTTTCCTTATAGTGCGGGATTGGTTTCTTTATACGGGTGCAAAGATATTGAGGAATTTTCATATATTTGCAGGTTGAACAGAAATTAAAACCAACGACTATGGCGCGTGAAATAAAATTTTCTCTCGTATACAGAGACATGTGGCAGTCTTCGGGCAAATATGTCCCGACTGTCAGCCAGCTCAAGGAAGTCGCTCCTGCCATCATCGGGATGGGCTGCTTCGACAGAGTAGAGACAAACGGCGGTGCTTTCGAGCAGGTCAACCTCCTCTTCGGGGAAAACCCTAACAGGGCTGTCCGCGAATGGACTGCACCATTCAACAAGGCAGGCATCCAGACGCACATGCTCGAAAGAGGACTGAACGCACTCAGGATGAATCCGGTGCCGGCCGATGTCAGGGAACTGATGTACAAGGTGAAATGCAAGCAGGGCACCAACATATCAAGGTCCTTCTGCGGACTGAATGACCACAGGAACCTCAGGCTGTCAGTCGAATACGCCAAGAAAGGCGGCATGATTTCACAGGTGGCCCTCTCCATCACCAACTCCCCCATCCACACCGTGGAGTATTATATGGGCATCGTTGACAAGGTGGTCGAATACGGCTGCGATGAAATCTGCCTCAAGGACATGGCAGGAATCGGACGCCCGACAATGCTCGGTGAGCTCACCCGCTCAATCAAGAAGAAATACCCTCACATAAAGATACAGTACCACGGCCACTGCGGCCCGGGATTCTCCCCTGCCTCTATGCTTGAGGTGGCAAGGGCCGGAGCCGACTATCTTGACGTGGCCGTCGAGCCGCTCTCATGGGGAAAGGTACATCCTGACGTAATCACCATCCGCGAGATGATGAAGGCAGACGGCTTCCTTGTGAAGGACCTCAACATGGACGCATACATGGAAGTGCGCCGCCTCACCCAGAAATTCATAGACGAATTCCTCGGCTACTGGATTGACCCCAACAACTCTCACATGAGCTCCCTCCTTGTGGGCTGCGGCCTCCCTGGCGGAATGATGGGCTCCATGATGGCAGACCTCAAGGGCTTCCACGGGGCAATCAATGCATCACTCCGCGCCCAGGGCAAGCAGGAACTCACCCTTGACAACCTCATGGTGATGCTGTTCCAGGAAGTCGAGTATGTATGGCCTCGCCTCGGATATCCGCCGCTTGTCACTCCGTTCAGCCAGTATGTGAAGAACACTGCGCTCATGAACCTCATGAACATCCTCAAGGGCCAGCCGAGATGGACCACCATCGACAAGGATACATGGAACATGATTCTCGGCAAGATGGGCAAACTCCCCGGGGAACTTGCTCCTGAAATCGTGGAGATTGCCAAGAAGAAAGGACTCGAGTTCTACACAGGCAACCCTCAGGATGCATTCCCGAACGAGCTCGACAAGTACCGCCAGATGATGAAGGACGAGGGCTGGGACTTCGGCGAGGACGACGAGGAGCTCTTTGAATTCGCAATGCACGAGAGGCAGTACCGCGACTACAAGAGCGGCGTGGCCAAGGAGCGCTTCAAGAAAGACCTTGAGGCCGCCAAGGAAAAGGCCGGCGCCCCGATTGTCATCACCCGTCCGGTAGTGGAAATGCCGAAATACGATGTGGAGAAAATCGCCGAAAAGTATCCTGAAGCCACTCCTGTCCAGGCTCCTGTCAAAGGCCAGCTCATCTGGCAGGTGGATGTGGACGACGCCTCCACCGCCCCTGTTGTCGGCACAGAAGTAAAGGCCGGCCAGGCAATGAGCTACATCCAGACCTACTACGGCATGGAGGAAGTCATTCCTGCCGTCGACGGCCGCATCGTGGCCATCTGCTCAAAGCAGGGCGACATGGTAGCCAAAGGCGAAATCATCGCATTTGTAAAATAATAGACCTGCCGCGGAGGAGGAAGATTCCTTTCTTGCGGAGGCGGGACATTTAATATCGCGCCCGGTGGAGGCCATTTATACCTCCCACCGGGCGCGATTTTCAGCCGTCAGTTCCCGCCATTCTTCTCCAGCCACTGCAGGCGGCGCAGGTCCGGCAAATGCCTGATTGAGAAATCCTCAAACATGGCCGTAAAGCCGGAGCCGTCAGGGCAGGCCGCCATCATTCCGACCATCACAGGACAGTTGTCCTGAAGCCAGGCATTGCGCATCATCGTATATTCCTTGTCATCAAAAGAATAGAAAATCTCTACAGCATCCAGCCTGCGCACGGCCTTTATCCAGACATATTCCACAGGCTCGTCCAGAGGAATGATGCTCCAGTCACTTGTATGATGCGTCACCACGGTGCTGAGATTGTATTTCCCGTCCACGAACTCAATCCCGGCCTTGATGTAATTCTCATGGTCAATGCGCAGCATGAGGCCCGACTGGTCAAACCTTGTCCTGTAATCGCCTGATATCCTGACTTTAACCTCAAATTCGCCGCCGCGCAAGGTATACAGGAACGGAGCGTCGTCCACGGTAAATCCATAATGGGATATCCTCCAGTAATCCGTCTGCGGAGTAACATCCATCATCAGAGTGTTTCCGTTGATTTCCCATTGCTCCGGCTCGTTGAACCACTGCATTCTGTCCAATGACTGCGCCATGCCGGCAAACGACACAGATGCCAGCAATACACTTGACAATAACTTTTTCATACTCATACAACTAAATTTCCATACCCATATAACCATAGTTTTCATACCCATATATAACTACACTTCTCATATAACCATAATTTTTGGTTACCTTTGCAAAGGTAAAATGTTGTCATTAACCGCACAATGATTATAAATAACCATTTTCAGCGATGGACTCAAGAGACATACTTGACAAGGAATTCGCCGCCCAGGCCTTTGACGACGGACAACCGTATCAGGAAATGCTCGTCAAATATAAGGACCTTGCATGCAGCTACGCCGTGATGGAAAACGCCATTGCCGTGCTGAGCGACCTGAGGACAAGGACAAGCCATATATATTACGGTGGATTTTCAAGAATGCTCGCATGCGGAAGCGGCGGAGGCAACATCCTGGTGCCGTCAATCTGGGAAGAGGAAATCTTCAGTCTCATTCATCCGGACGACCTGGCCGAAAAACACCTGCAGGAACTTTGCTTTTTTCATTTCATCAGACGCCAGCCCAAGAAAAACCGCAATGACTACTGTCTCGCGAGCAAACTGAGGATGAAAGCCCCGTCCGGCGACTACATAGAAGCATTTCACCGGATGTTCTATATTTCAGCGCCGGCAGCCGCTGACGCCAATCCAGATTTTGCGGACCGCGCCGATACAAGGATGCATGGCCAACATGAAGACAAACTTTGGCTTGCCCTGTGCCTTTATAGTCCGCTGATATTTGACTTCCCGTCGAAATGCATGATAATCAATTCCGTCAACGGCCAGACCAGAGACCTGACGCAACAGAATGCTTCAAAAATATTGTCAGCAAGAGAGAAGCAGGTCCTGAACCTCATTGACAGAGGGCTCACGAGCAAAAGCATCGCCGAAGCTCTGTGCATCAGCAAGAATACTGTCAGCCGGCACAGGCAGGAAATCCTGGCCAAGCTGCAGGTAAAGAATTCCATCGAGGCCTGCAGGATTGCAAAGGAACTGAAGATAATATGACAGGTGCGCCCGGTGGAGGCCATTTATACCTCCCACCGGGCGCGATTTCAATCCAAATCCATAAAACTTCAAAATTCAGAAAAACTTTCATTCAAAAACAGAAAATTGCCATGCACGGAGGGATACGAGGCCTGTTTTCAGAATAAATTTGCCGAAAACAATGATAATTGCCGAAAACAATAATATTTGTCGGAGACAATAATAATAATGTGCTGTTGATATGAAGATGCTTGAATTATGCCCGGAAGACAGGCCGAGGGAAAAGATGGCGGCAAAAGGGGCGGAGGCCCTGAGCAATGCGGAGCTGCTGGCGATATTGCTGAGGACGGGAAGCGGGGGCCATAATGCCGTGGAGACGGCGCAGATGCTCCTCAAGTTGTCAGGGGGCAGGCTGTCCGCCCTTGCGCAGATGTCGACGGACAGGATGCGGAGCATCGGCGGGATAGGACAGAGCAAGGCCATCACCATAGCCGCCGCACTGGAGCTGGGAAAAAGATTCTGCTGCGAGGTTGAGAACACGGAGAAGACATCCATCACAAGTCCCGAAATGATATACCGGATGATGCTGAAGGAAATCAGGGGACTGCCGCATGAGGAATGCTGGGTGCTGTACCTCAACCGTGCCAATTATGTCATCGGCAGGGAGAGGATGAGCAAGGGAGGGCTTGATGCGACAATCGTGGACATCAAAATGATTGTCAGGAATGCACTCGACAAGCTGGCAAGCGGAGTCATCCTTACGCATAACCACCCCTCGGGGAATCCGATGCCCGGCACTACGGACATCAATACCACAGGACAGCTGAAGAGGGCCCTGTCGACTTTCGGGATATCGCTGGTCGACCACATTATTCTGTGCGACGACCGTTTCTACAGCTTCTCGGACGAAAGCATGACTATTGTATAAGGGGGCGACTCAAAACGGCCGTAAGCACCATTATGAGTCGCCCCTAAACCTGTATGACAAATGTCTGTATCTGCTAATCAAATGCCTTTTCGTATTGATACGGAGCGTCTCCGGAGATGGAGCATGCGACTGCGTTGTTCACAACATAGGCATTACGCTCCCGGTCAGGAACGGTGACAAACAGTATGAGATGGCAGTTCTCCTTCACCCATTCCTCATCCAGAGTCATGACAAATGCATGTTCGGCCGTCTGGCCGGCGGCAATTGTGCCGAGGGTATAGCCTGTGAAGTCAATGTTATTCACCTTGCTGTCGGCAATCCGTATGCAATTGTCGTGAGTATTGAAGTCTCCTGTCCAAGTATTCGGCCGATTGTTGGCCTGATCACCCTTGATCCCGTCTTCCAAGAGCCATGCCCCGATGCGGTATTCAGAAGTCTCCGCAGCCTTGACCTGAGCCCGCACCACGAGGGTATTTCCATCAAGGGAGCTTGAAACGGCAATTCCGGCCTTGGCTTCAGCATAGCTGTAGGCCTGGTCTATCACCATCTCCAAGGCCGCCGGCGAATTGTAATTGTTGAAGCCGAGATACATGTCTGCGACTATATATGGGTAGTTGCTGACCCCCATGGCCTGGTCCAACTGATATTCAGGGTTAAGATAGGCAGGGTCATTACCATTGTAGGTATGCGCAGCTGCGAGAAGGAATTTGGATGAACAGGCCTCATCCGACATTATGTTCCTGAGGGTTGTAATCATTCCCGGGCAAAATCCGCAACCTGTGCCGGTAAACTGGGTCAGCAGCACCTTTCTGGAGAAAGAGGCATTGTCAGGTTCCGGGTCTTCAGGAAGGTCCGGAACGGGGAAATCGATTGCAGTGACTTTGACTACATCCGTGTTCTTTGTCCCGAGTGAAGCCCAGAAAGAATAGGTCCCGGCCTCTGTCGTCGTGAATTTCATGTCCGGGAGGTCTATCGGAGAATTGTTGCCGTCATAGAGCTGTACACCCTCGGTGACAGCCACTCCGTCCTGATACACTGTAATCAGGGCCTCGTCGGTACCGTTGGCCTGAATGACCTGGGGAGAGACTTTCAGCACGAGGTCCCCGTCTGAAGTGCCTGGGCCAGGGCCGGGCACGACCGGGCCGTTCGGGTCTTCACCGGTCAAGCTGCAGGCAGTGAATGCCGCAAAGCCTGCACAGAGCAGGACAAGATATTCAGTAAGTTTCATCTTTTTTATCCTTTTGATTTTTTCTGTCTGATTTGTTTATTTTCTTATCAGGGAAGTTCTTCTGCATCAGAATGATGTGGTCATTGCCAGATTCAGTCCGGTATAGGCAGGAGAATAGCGGCATACTCCGCCGGAGCAGATGTAGCCCGCCCTGTTGCGGCCGTAGCTGAGCTGGATTCTTGTCCGGCCTTTGGTAAAGCTGAAGCCGGCGTTGTAATAATTCTTCCTTGTCCCTTCAAGATTGTACATATCGCTTGCGAATATGCTCCACATGGGGGCAAAGCTGAACTCAACGAGCCCGGCGACCCAGTCTCCCTCATAGTCTGACGAAAGAAGATACTGGACTTCGGCCCTGAGGGATTTCTTCCTGTCGAATTTGTAGGTCACGTCGCCGACGAAGATATTCGAGACATAGGTTTCCGCCTGCGCCCCGTGAGAAGGACTCCACTGCTGGCGGGAATAGAGCAGGATGGTCTTGAGTTTCCTGTTCCACTGCCTCTCTATGTCCACATTGGCATCGCTCCACATCAGCTGGACTTTCCCTGTCGCCGACTGTGACCCGTTGAGGGTGTAGGCGGTGGAGTAGTTGGCATGGAAATTCCAGTATCTGTGCCTGTCATTCCTGTTTCTCAGGGAATAATATACATCTACCTGACCGGACGTCTCTCCCGCCACATTGACCTGATAGGGGTTGAGATTGGCAAGCATATAGGTATACTGCCTTGTCAGTGACGGCAGATAATTGAGGGAATTTCCGGTGCCGGACCCGTAGAGAGTGAGCATAGTGCCCATATTCTCAATCATGCGGAAAGTCCCGGACACGCTGAAAGACTTCCATGAATAGATTGCCTCGCCGAAAATTGCTGCCCCCCTGACTGCGCGGGACGAGCCCGGCATAGGCAAATCCTTGCTCTTTGCAGCATATTCTCCTTTGACAGACAATCCTTTCCACCCGAAATTGACCCTTCCGGAATACATGTTGAGCTGCGGTGTGTCCAGTCCGAGGGAATAGAAGTCCATGGTCACATCCTTGTCCAGGGCCTCGTAGCGGTTGACATAACTGCCTTCGACCGACAGGAGGATATTGTCCCAGTTGAAGATGTCAGCGACAGACACGCTCAGGTCGAGACCCCTCACCCAGGAGCCCGCATAATCCGTATACAGCCTCGGACGCCCGTACATGCCCTTGACGGCCACGAATCGGGAGAAACTGTAACTGGCCCTCACTCCTTCAAGTGAATTGTTCAGTCCCAGCTGCCTGTCTTCATAGCTTCTGAATATGAGGCCGTTGCCGAACTGCTCGTAGACATTGCCGACAAGTACGGAGAAATTCTCATCATCCCAGCTTATGTATTTCGAACCGAGGAAGAATTTCTTCGGGTCAGCCTGCTGTCCGAGCTCATATCCGTACAGGGCCGGAAAATATCCTTCCAGCTGGATGCCTGCGGACAATTTCTTATAGTTGTAGTCTATCTTGAGATAGTTGTTGGAACCGAAACGGTCATCCGGTGTGGAGCCAGCAAGACCCTTGTCGTCCACATAGTATATGGTGTTGGTCTCAAAGCTCGCCGAGAGCTGCCCCTCGTCCCCTGTCCTGACCTGCCCGGCGGCAGAGACAGAAAGTGCAGCGGCAGCCGCAGCTGCCGCAAGAAATCTCTTAATCATTGCCATCAGCTGTTTCGGTGATTTCCAGAATCTTTTCAAACAACAGCTCCTCACTTCCGGGCGTATACCCTGTATGGGAGAATACAATTTTCCCGTCTGCGTCAACGACAAAACTCTGCGGAGTAAGATTCACATTCATGGCTCTCTTGAGATCCTGGTTCGGGTCATAGACACAGGTGAAGTCCCATCCCAGTGCGGAAGCCTTGGCCCTGGCACCGGCCACCAGCCTGATGTCATCCACCGAAACAGCTACCACATCAAAGTCTGCCTCTTCCCTCCATTCGTCAATCACATCATTGATGGCATTGAGTTCCTGAATGCAGGGTTTGCAGGCGATGGACCAATAGGAGATGATCATAGGTCTGCCCGTCAGCAGGGACCTTACCGCAATCTCTTTCCCCCGGGAATCCTCGACTGTAACATCCGGCAGAGTCTGGGCGGAGGACACGGCAGAGACTGCCAATGCCGCCGCCACAATAAGCATTTTCCAAAAATTTCTCATCATGATGCGTCTGCTATCTGCGGGAATTTCTTTCCTGGGCAAAAGTCCTGAGATTCTGCTCAAACTCTTCTCCGGTCACAATTCTGAGGCCTTCGGCTTTCTTGTAGCTCTTTGCAGTGAGGAATGATGTCCTTGACTTGTGCTGAGGCACAGGGGATACAGTATACATTCCGTTGGCCGGCTGCAGTTTCAGAGATTCTGCCTTTGATGAGGATGCAGCAGCCTGCGCGGAGACACCTGTCCAGCCTCTGGTAAGAGTGACCTCTGAGTCAACAGTATAGCCGCCCACCACTGCCGAGCCGTAGCTCAAGTATATTCCATTAGGGTAGAACAGGCCTTCCCCTGAAGTTGTGGTGAGCGTCATAGGACTGACTGTCACCGTGTTGTTGTCGGAAGCGACATTGGCAGGGAAGTACAAGTTCTCCCCTCCTTCTCCGACTGACACATATCCGTCTTCCCCGACACCTGCGAGATAATAGATATTATTGTCCGTCCATGCCTGAAGCGGATACATCCTTTCCGAATTGACAGGAACGCTGACGTTGCCGTCCGCATCCACCTGCAGATACCACTTCGGACCGAAGTCATAGAACAGCGAAGCAACATCGTATGAGCTGTATTCCGCATTGCAGAAGAGCTCGTAAGGGGTGGTCGGAGTGTATACCGGGCCATAATAGCTGTCCGGGTCATCATATCCGAAGCCGAGACAGAGAAGACGGTTCTGCCCGCGTACCTTGGCATTGAATGCCTCAGCCTCCATCTTGAATTCCTCATAATATGCAGTTGCCTCCTCCCTTGACAGGCCCGCTGCGAGATAGATGTCATAGACATCCTCAGGAAGAGTTTCCGGATAGTCCTCGATTCCGTCATAGATTGTGACTTTCGTGGTCTGGTCTTCCATATGCACCGTCTCCCATGTGTATGTCTCGTAGCTGTATTCATTCTTGTAAACATCAGCCGTCATCGTCCATTCACCCTCAAGGGCAGAGAAGAGTTCAGAATCCACTCTTTCGGCATCAGGCTGCGGGATTGAAGTCGCCGAAGCTATTGCAGGGCAGTCTTGTGCATTAAGGTCATTAGGAGTCTCCTCTATGTTGTAGGCAAGCACTGCCAGGACTGTCGTCATGTCGTCAAGAGTGGAGAATGCCACATCATATCCTTCAGCCGTGTTGATCTGGGCCACTTCTGCAGAAGTGAAGCTGTTGCCGCTTGCCGTGATGTCGGCGTAGGTCATGCCCTGCTGCAGGGCCCCAGCCCATTCCCTCTCATAGTTGGCGGCATACATTGCGGATGCCACTTCCACGCTTCCGGTATTCTTTATGTTGAACCAGACTTCAAACGGGTCTTCTTCTCCTGACGGATTAGGTATGGCAGTGACCGTGACCTCCGGAGCAGCCATGGACTTCTCCGTAGTGTCAAACTCAATGTGGCTGAATGACTGTGTCGTGCCTTCCGCATCACCCATTGCAGTCACGAGCACATGATAGTGGGACTGTTCCTCAAGGTAGTAGTATTGGGTGAGGTCCATTTCAACATTGCCCTGGAATGTCTGCATTCCGAGCATCGTGGACGCATAGTATGATGTGGTGAACCACTGCAGATATTCCTCGTTGTTGTCAAGAAGTTCAAGCATGGAGAGGTATGCAGCGTGGTCCATGACGCATACGCAGTACTGGTATACTTCAGGATCCGGAGTAAATCTAACGGTTCCGGTCACCGCCTGGACATCCGAGCAGTCAACATCGACTGTAGCATCAAGGACTTCCGGCTCGCGTGCGCGGACATTGATTTTCTTGAAATGTCCTGTCCAGTAGGCATCTTCATTTTCCATGTCATTGTACCAGCCGTCAAAGTCGAACAGGGCGGAGTAATAGCCTTCACCCCAGCCGTACAGAGATTCTCCCCAGGCGAATTCACCGACGAAGAACACACCCGGCTCCCCTGGCACAAGCGGGTCATAAAGCACTATGACATTGCCCTCATCATCAGTATAATAGGAATTCTCCTCGTTGTAGACAATGGTCTGGGAGTCTTCGATGTAGACCTGGCCGTTGACTTCAAGCATCTGTGCGTCAGCCTGCGCCATCCAGCCGGATTTGTTGGAATTGTACATCACGAGACTTCCGTATGAGTAGCGGAGGACATTGCCCGCTTCCTTCACGCTCTCCGGGACTTTCACATGCACGGAAAAACCGTCGTATGTCCGGTCGACAATCGTGACGTCCTCCGTGAAGTCGGCAGTTGTAAATTCCGCTGTGACAATCTCACTTTCACCGTCGCTGTAGTATTCGTCAGTGTCGGTTTTGGCGGCAAGGTAGAATGTGTAGTGAGTCAAAGGCTCAAGCCCGCTGACAGACACCGTGTTTTCGCCGTCTTCACAGGACTGCACCGTCCCGTCTTTAAAAAGAATGGCAGCGCTCAGGTTTTCAGGTTCTTCGGCGGCTACGGTCCACGCCACTTCAGTGATGTGCGCCGTCTTCACCGTGACAGTGGCGCCGCTGGCATCAGATGAATTGACTGTCAGTTCGACCGACGCTCCCTGCGGGTTGACCTTGTTGAGGTCGTCCTCCTTGTTGTCACACCCGGCGATACACCCCCCGACCAAGACAAGGCCGGCCAAAAGGGCGAGATAATTTGAATTTTTCATAAATGTAACTATTGGTTAAAAATTATATGTAAAGTTTGGGCAGGTGTCAGTTACTGTGGTATTATATCCATGAAATTCAGTGGATTTGAAACGCAAAAGTAGATATATTTTTTAAAATTAATGCAAATTGCATTCATCGGGGACGGCCGGATTCCATATTGATTTATTCGAAATTTTTCAGATTTAAGCACTGATTGTAAGCAACCAGCCGCCAGACAAAACAATGAGATAAATTTAATGTTACGATTTATTACAAATCGGAATTATCAAAATTTGTCACAAATCGGCAGAAAAACCATGACTTGCGGACAAACTGTTCAGCTTTCCGATGAGTTTTTGTATATTTGCTCTTCCTGCCGACGGGAAACTTAATAGCGCCAATCATGAAAGTCATCAATCTTGGAGAAAGCAACAGCGTGCTGAACCATTTCATGGCACAGCTCAGGGACAAGGACATCCAGAAAGACATGCTGAGATTCCGCCGGAATCTTGAGCGGGTCGGGGAAATATTCGCCTATGAAATCAGCAGGGTCCTGGACTATTCCGTGAAGAAAGTGCAGACACCGCTGGGAATTGCGGACATCGCGACATATGACAACCAGATAGTGGCCGCGACGATCCTGCGGGCCGGACTTCCTCTGCATCAGGGGATTCTGAATGTCTTTGACAACGCCCAGAGTGCATTTGTCGCCGCCTACAGGAAATATGACAGGGGCAAGGACTTCCACATCAACATCGAATATGCGAGCAGCCCGGACCTGACAGGCAAGACCCTTATTCTTGCGGACACAATGCTCGCGACAGGGGCTTCCCTTGAGGTGACCTACAACAGGCTGCTTGAGGACGGGGAGCCGGCACACACACATCTGGTATGCCCGGTGTCAAGCATCTTCGCAGTCGACTATATCCGCAAGCATCTTCCGGGAGACAAGGTCACCCTGTGGGTGGCGGCCATCGACGAGGAGCTGACTACGCACTCCTATATTGTCCCGGGGCTCGGAGACGCCGGAGACCTCGCATACGGCGACAAGATATAGGAGACAAGATACAATCAGGTATAAATAAGATAGAATGAATATTCCCTGAAGAGAGCCCGATCTACAGTTCCTTGCGCAGACGGGCTTTCGGAATATTCAGCTGGTCGCGGTATTTGGCGATGGTCCGGCGGGCCACTTTATAGCCGCGCTTGTTCATCTCGTCCACGAGCTGGTCATCAGTCAGCGGCCTGCGCTTGTCCTCTGAATCGACACATTCCTGGAGAGCCTTTTTGATTTCTCTGGTCGAAACCTCTTCGCCATCCTGGTTTTCAAGGCCTTCCGAGAAGAAATATTTGAGCGAATAGATGCCGAACGGAGTTTCGATGTATTTGCTGTTGACAACTCTGGAAATAGTGGATATGTCAAACCCTGTCTTTTCAGCTATATCCTTGAGGACCATGGGCTTCAGATGCGACTCATCCCCGTCCCTGAAATATTCCTTCTGATATTCCAGGATGGCCTTCATCGTGCTTTCGAGGGTGTTGTGCCGCTGCTTGATGGCTTCGACGAACCATTTGGCGGAGTCCAGTTTCTTCTTGACGAATGTCGCGGCCTCCTTCTTTTCTCTTTCGGACGAATTGGCCGCCTCAAGGAGTATGTTGGCATATTTCCTGTTGACACGGAGCTCCGGTATGGAAAAGCGCGGCATGGTCAGGCGGGGCTCGCCGTTCTCATATGTAAGCACGAAGTCAGGCACTATCTGCTGGGCCTGGTCGCTGTACGAGTCGTCAATCTGACCTCCAGGCGACGGATTGAGCTTCAATATCTTGGCCATGGCCGCCTTCATCTGGGACTCATCTATGCCCATCTTCGCCATGATTTTCTGGAAATGCTTGTTGGTGAACTCCGTGAAATAATCCCGGAGTATTGTCTCCGCATTCTGCACATCCGGAGTATGCCTGATGTGCCTTACCTGAAGGAGCAGACATTCGCGCAAATCCCTTGCACCGACCCCTGGCGGGTCAAACTCCTGGATGACATGCAGCATGTCAAGGACTTCCTGTTCATCAGTCTCCACTCCCGCACGGAAAGCCAGGTCATCGACAAGGCTTGAAATGTCCCTGCGCAGATAGCCGTCGGCATCAAGGCTGCCTATTATGAAGGCCGCTACGGCATGCTGGTGCTCGGTCAGGTTCCTGAATCCGAGCTGGTCCATCAGATTCTGCGTGAAACTCTCCTTTACTGAAAAAGTATTGTACTGGGGGCGTTCATCCTTGCCGTAGTTGTTGACGCGCAGCCTGTAGCTCGGGATGGAGTCGTCTTCCTTGTAGTCGGAAAGAGAGACCTCACGTGGAGCCTCTTCCGGATCCTCTGTTTCCGAAGCCACATTCTCGTCCAGGACCGGATTTTCCTCCAACTCCTTGCGGATACGCTGCTCCAGCTCCTGCGTAGGCAGTTCTATCAGCTTGATAGTCTGTATCTGCAGGGGTGAGAGCTTCTGTGTCTGCTTGAGTTCTAGTCCTTGTTTCAGCATGGCTTCTAAATTGTGGTTTCTTCTGCAATACGGTACAGGACCCTGACGGTATCCGCCACCATAGCCTTGTTCCTGTCGACGGCAGGGTAGTTGATTGACTTTTCCCTGACGATGAATGCCGCCGGAAATTCACTTCTGATCCTGCGCAGAAGCTGCATTGCCTCGGACTTTGACCGGAAGTCTCCTGCCGTCACCTTGAAGTACGGGTTCACATAGCTTCTGTACACAGGCACATCGTGATATTCGGAGGAAAACCTCTCCATCACTTCCTGCGATTCATTCCTTGCCGTCTGCTTGTTGTCAAAGAAGATGCGCACCCGATAGCCGCTGATTTCCCTGCCCCTGTTAGCCTCAAAATGAGCATTCATGGAATTGAGGATATCGGAAGACTGGTATACGCGGACATCTGCCGGGTTGCCCTTGACTCTGGACGGCAGCACGGCAAATATATTCTTCCCGGCAAGAGTGGAGTCAACCGCCGGAGCAGGACGGTACACTATCGTATCACGGACCGCAAAGCCCTCGGGCACAACGAAATCCGAAGTGTCAGCCGCATTCATGCCGGATGACTGTGGAAACAGGTTGCGGTCGTCAGGCAGCTGCGCCATTGCAGGCTGCCGTGTCTGCGGCAAAAGGAAAATCACAGCCGCAAATGCATATAGGAATTTTTTCGGCATATTTCAAAAATTATAACAGTATGTCCCGGATATCTTCAAGATTTCCGGCAAAGCCGGCATTGCCGACCAGATGGGAGACAGGCAGCCTCTTCAGCCTGACTTTCTTGGAGACACCCCCCTTGGTCCTGGCCTTGAGACTGAGGTCAAGCACGATGTCATCCGCATCAAGGCTCCGGACAATTGAAAGCAGGCCTATTATCGACACTGAACGGTCAAGGGTAAAATCCAGAGACACCGGACATGCAGAGGCGGTACGGCCTTCAAGGGTAACATCCCCAGCCGTGAAATGGCCGATGACATCCTCTCCGGCATAGACAGTCCCTTCGATGTCCGACATGTATATTGTCCGTGCAGGATTGTCCACCTCCACCGACGCCTCCGCATGTATGCCGCGGAGACCCTGCACCGACACGGACTCCGGCCTGCAGGAAATGACTCTTATTTCCTTCATCCGGGAGCACCCCTGGCTCATGAGGACAGCTGCAAGCAGCAGCACAAGAGCCGGTTTCTTCATTATTTCATACACCATATCTACAATTACATCCTTGCAAAGATAATAAAAGAAATCAGATTCAGATTAAAAACCTTATATTTGCCTCTGCATGGCCTTGGCCGCACATATTGTTACATAAATCAAGATACAGCGACATGCAGGACAAAAAAGTATATATCGAGACATACGGCTGCCAGATGAATGTGAATGACAGCGAAGTGATACTGTCAATACTGAAAGACGCAGGATATGTCCGTACGGAGGATATGGGAGAAGCGGATGTGATTCTTGCCAACACATGCTCGATCCGGGACAATGCCGAGCAGCGCATCTGGGGCAGAATCGGGCAGTTCCGCATACAGAAGACAAAGCGGGACGTGATTGTAGGCATCACGGGATGCATGGCAGAGAGGCTCAAGGAAAAGCTCCTTGACAGCCATACGGTGGACATAGTGGCCGGACCGGACTCATACAGGAGCCTGCCCGCGATGCTCAGGGCGGTCACGCCGGACAATCCGCAGATAAATGTGCTGCTTTCCCACGAAGAGACATATTCGGACATCACGCCGCTGAGGATGGACAGGAACGGCGTGTCCGCCTACATATCCATAATGAGGGGATGCAACAATGTATGCTCCTACTGCGTGGTGCCGTATACAAGAGGGGCGGAAAGGAGCAGGGACCCGAAAACAATCATCCGGGAAGCCGAAGATGCCTTCTGCCGCGGATATCGTGAAGTCTGCCTCCTGGGCCAGAATGTGGACTCATATTTCTGGGAAGACCCGGACACTCCGGACGACAATGTCAATTTCGCCCAGCTGCTTGAATCAGTGGCCAAGGTCAGCCCGGACCTCAGGGTACGCTTCTCGACTTCACACCCCAAGGACATCAGCGACGAAGTCATCTACACGATGGCCATGTACGACAACATCTGCAGCCACATACATCTTCCGGTCCAGTCCGGCAGCAATGCAATGCTTGAGAAGATGCGCCGGAAATATACGAGGGAATGGTATCTCGGAAGAGTGGCCAAGATAAGGAGCGTCATACCCGACTGCGGCATAACGACAGACATCATAGCCGGCTTCTGCGGAGAAACCGCACAGGACCACAGGGACACCCTGTCCCTCATGGAGGAAGTCGGATTTGACTCCGCATTCATGTTCCAGTATTCCGAGCGCCCGGGTACCCTTGCGGCAAGGAAATTTCCGGACGATGTTCCGGAAGAAGTCAAGACCGCCAGGCTCAATGAAATAATAGCCCTCCAGAACAGGCTGAGCCTGGAAAGCAACCGCAGGGAAATCGGAAAGACACACAGGATTCTGATTGAAGGCGTGTCCAAGAAGAACGGGAATGAACTCTTCGGCAGGGCCGGCAACAACAAAGTGTGCGTTTTCCCGGCGGAAGGCCACAGGACAGGCGAATATGTCCATGTCAGGGTCCTGTCGTGCACTTCAGCCACACTGATTTCAGAACTAATCCGATAGACGCATGTCCCCCGTACTGAATCATATCCTTTCATTCCTGTTCGTGCTGATAATCATAGGCGTGCTGCTGATAATCATCACGGATGAAAGGGATGCCGGAAAAAAGATTTCATGGATACTTGTCATCGTATTCATTCCCGTCGTCGGCATCATCCTGTATATAATGGTAGGGTTTGACATACGCAGGGCCAGGGAATTCAACACAAGAAGACGCGACTTCCTGCAATTTTTCCACGGCAGGGCGGACACGGGGACAAAGCGCATCCTGTTCGGAGATTCAGCCGCCCTGAAAGTGAAGGAACGGTATCATGACCTCATCAGGCTGCTGTTGAAAAGCAACGGGACAAGCGTCACGGACAACAACAACATAGAAATCATCACATCCGGAAAAAGAAAGTTCGAGGCCCTCACACAGGACATACTGAATGCGAGGCACCATATCCATGTCGAATATTTTCTCTTCAAGAAGGACAAGGGGAGCCAGATAATCAAGAAACTCCTGATGCAGAAGGCAAGGGAAGGCGTCAAGGTTCGCTTCATCTACGAAAACATCGCCAACATCAACATACGGCCGAAATACTTCAAGGAAATGCGCAAGGCCGGGGTCGAGGTAGTGTCCTTCACCGACCCGAAATTCTCGATATTCAGGCTCAGCGCCCTCCTCAACTACCGCAACCACAGGAAAATAGTTGTGATAGACGGTACCATAGGCTACACCGGCGGGATGAACATCAGCGACGATTATTTCATAAGGTGGAGAGACACCCACATGAGAATCACAGGCAATGCCGTGGCAAGTCTCCAGTACAGCTTCATCAATACATTCCTTGATTCCGGCGGGAAAATTGAAGACAATCTCGCCCCCTACTTCCCGGAACAGGAGAAAAGGCCGGGGAATGACATACTCATGCAGATTGTCCCCGACCAGCCGGATGACAAGTGGCCCATACTTCAGATGGGAACCGTATGGACAGTCGGACACGCAAAAGACTACATTTACATACAGACCCCGTATTTCGTTCCGCCGGAGCCCCTGCTGATGGCCCTGAAGTCCGCAGCCCTGAGAGGAACCGACGTCAGGCTGATGCTTCCGCAGAAACCGGACTCAATCTACATGGGGCCGGCGAACAGGGCCTATTACAGGGAATGCCTTGAAGCAGGCATCAGAATCTATGAATGGACAGGGACATTCATACATTCAAAGACCATCGTGTCCGACGACTATCTTTCGGTAATCGGTTCCGCCAACATGGATTTCAGAAGCCTCGAAATCAACTATGAAGTGAACTCCTTCATATACAGCAAGGACATAGCCCTCGCAAACAAGGCCATCTTCTTCAGGGATATGGAGAAATGCAGGGAAGTGACACTGCGCCGATGGAACCGGCGTCCCTGGTACAGCAAAATCGGACAGCACATAATGCAGATCTTCGCCCCTCTGCTGTAGTTCAGGGGTTCTTCCTCTTCTACAGGTTCTTCAGGATGGACTCTGCGACAGGAACAGCCTCGCGGGCCGCCAGCAGGTCACCGTATTGCCGGCATACAGCCCCGAAGGCAGCCCTGTTATGTTCGGCGAGAGGCTCGGCAGGAGGAGACTCCATCTTCAGCGGATTGACAGGGGAGCCGTTCTTCCACACCCGGAAATCCAGATGAGGCCCGGTACTCCGGCCGGTAGAGCCGACATACCCTATGACATCACCCTGCTTCACCCTTTTTCCGGCCCGTATTCCGGGACCGTATTTTGAAAGATGCAGATATGCCGTGGAATACACGGAATTATGCCTTATGCGCACCACATTGCCGCCTGCCCCCTCATAGCGGCAGCTCGTCACCGTACCGTCGCCTATGGACACCACCGGAGTCCCCCTTGGAGCGGCATAGTCGACGCCTGTATGAGGCTGGACCCGCCTTGTTATCGGATGTCTCCGGGCATAAGAAAACCCTGAACTGATTCTTGAATAGTGCAGCGGCGCCTTCAGGAAGGCCTTCCTCATGCTCTCCCCCTTTTCATTCCAGTATATGTTGCCTCCGTCGCCCTGGTTGAACATCACAGCAGGGAAGTCCTCTCCGCCGTGAGTGAACACCGCATACCTTATGGTATCGACGGAAACAGTCTGCCCGTCACAGATTTTTTCATCGTAATACACTCTGAAACGGTCTCCTTTCTGCAGCCCGAAGAAGTCCACCGTCCAGGCATATATGTCCGACAGGGACAGAATCAGCAGAGGGGACACCCCTGCATCCAGCATGTCGTTCCAGAGGGAAGCCGAAATGGTCACGTCGGCAAATTTCCGCTCCACGGACACAGGTCTGGACACCTTCCGGGCCCCGAAGGGAGCCGAACACGCAAAGACATAACCGTTGATGCGGTCCTGCCAATAGACCAGATACGAAGGAGAAGACGACGCAAGAGAATCAGGGCCGCAGGCATAATAGACCTGATAAGGGTTGCCTTTCCTCAATGTCCTCACGTCAAAGACTTCCCCGCATTCTTCCGAAAGGGCATAGGCATCACCCGCCGACATTCCCGCCTTCACAAGTATTGTGGAGAAGAATTCCCCTGAACGCACGACTTCTTCCCGGCATCCGTATTCTGAAACATCGAATCCGAGATATGACGAATCGGCGGCGACGGACGGCAAGGCGGCATCGTCCCCCGCCTGAAGCTGCCCCCCGTCTCTTCCGCACCCGCACAAAAGCATGGCGGCACACAGCAGGACAAGCCCGGCTTTAACATATCTGCACATAAAGGTAAATTTCTTTCAGTCCCACCCTTGCCGGACAAAATATCCGCGCGCCCGACAGGGAATTGACAAAGTTAGCATGAAAAATATAGTCCGGCAAGCCCGGGCAGGCACTTTGTGGAAAAAAGTGGAAAATATTGGAGGAAAGTGGAAAATAATTCGTACTTTTGCAACGAATGACAACTGACTGGAACAATGGTGAATTTCATCGGAGAATACTCGGCAAAAATTGATGACAAGGGAAGGATAATCCTGCCCTCTGCCTTCAAGAGTCTGCTGCCTGCCGATGACATGCGCTTTGTGGTCAGAAAAGACATTTTCGACGACTGTCTTGAGATGCTCACATTCTCAGAATGGGAAAAACGCTCGGAACAGATCAAGTCCAGGCTGAATTTCCTGAAGAAGGAGCATGCCTCCTTCTGGAGAGAATTCATGCGCGGAAACACCGTGGTGACTCCGGACAACAAGCTCGGGCGAATTTCCATCCCCAAGAAGCTCCTTGACGCCATAGGAGCTGAAAAAGAAGTAATCTTTGCCGGGAACGACCATAAGATAGAGCTTTGGGCAAGGGAGAAATACGAGTCCTCCGCCATTCCTGAAGAGGAATTTGTTTCTCTGGCAGAAAAAGTGTCCAACCTGTAATGCCGGAGGTGTGAAATGTCCGAATATCATATTCCCGTATTGCTTGAAGAGAGCGTTTCCGCCCTTGTCCTGAATCCGTCCGGTGTCTACGCTGACGCCACTTTCGGAGGAGGAGGCCATTCCCGTGAAATCCTTTCAAGGCTGGGGCCGGAAGGCCGGCTGATAGCATTCGACAGAGACAGCGAGGCTCTTGCGAACAGGCCGGACGACTGCAGGCTGACTCTGATACACAACAACTTCCGGTTTATCCACAACTTTCTTATAGAACTCGGATATTCCGAAGGAATCGACGGAATCATCGCCGACCTCGGAGTATCCTCCCACCAGTTTGACACTCCGGAAAGAGGGTTCTCCTTCAGATATGACGCCGGACTGGACATGAGGATGGACACAGGCTCCGGGACGACTGCCGCGGACATCATCAACGGCAGGACAATGGAGGAACTTGAAAAAATATTCAGGATGTACGGGGAGGTCGACAACAGCGGAAGGATAGCAAGGCTGATATGCAAGGCCAGGGAGTCGTCTCCGGTCACCACGACATCAGAACTTGAGAACGCAATTGCCGGAGCCCTGCCTCCTGCCGCCAGACACAAGGCCCTGGCAAAAATCTACCAGGCCCTGAGGATAGAGGTCAACGGGGAAATGCGGTCCCTTGAAAAATTCCTGCAGGGCGCGGCGGCATCCCTCCGCCATGGAGGGCGGCTTGCCGTCATCACCTACCATTCCCTTGAGGACAGGATGGTAAAGAACTTCATCCGTTGCGGGAATGTGGACGGGAAAGACAGCAGGGATCTCTACGGGCACGCCACGACACCGCTTACGGCAGTCAACCGCAAGCCGATTGTCCCTGAGGAAGAGGAGATTGGCAGAAATACGCGGGCCAGGAGCGCAAAACTCAGAATAGCAGAGAAAACCGGACCGGACGCATCCGGAAGACCAGGCAGGGAGGACGAATGACATGGAGACAGGAAGAGACATACAGGAAATCCCGGCAGCCGGCAACACCGCAGGCGAAGGGAAAAGGCGGTCCCGGATGCATGCCGTACTGGCATTCATAAAGGACAGCATCGGGGCCATATTCCAGGGGAAATTCCTGCTGAGGATGAAATTCGACAGATATTTCATCCATATCATATATCTGTTTTTCCTTGCAGTGGTCTGCATCTGGATGAAACTTCACATAGAGCAGACGATGGTCAGGCTGGAAGTCTCCAGACAGGCCGCGGAAGACTACAGGATATACCTCAGGCAGAAAACCAGCGAACTGGCGGAGCTCGGCAAGCTCAGTGCGGTGCAGGACATGCTGATACGGTCAGGCTCTTTCCTGACTGTCCCCGACAAGCCGGCCGACAGACTTACCGGACGGCGCACAACAGAATAGAATGACAGGATATGGCAGACAGGACAGACAATACGGACATACAAAAGAATGACAGGACAGGAAAATTTCTGTTCGGGATATATTTCGTGTGCCTTGTTCTCTCCATTGTCCTCATATTCCGCCTCCTTTATATACAATTCATTTTCCGGCCGGCCCCTATACTGGAGGAAAAGCTGACGCCGCAGAGCATCAGGGAGACAATCGAACCCGTGAGAGGGTCGATCCTGTCCTATGACGGAAAGCTTCTCGCATCGACAATACCGACATACCAGATATACATGGACTGCACCGTCCTGAAGGACGAGCATGAAAATGACAAGGACAGGGAGAAGGGAAGAAAAGATGAGGAGGAGTGGCTCGGGAAAGCAAGGCTGCTTTCGGAAAAGCTCGCCGAAGCATACGGGGACAAGACCGCGGATGAATACTACAATACAATAATCAGCGGCAGAAGAAACGGGAAAAAGTATGTCAGGATAGGCTACGAGATTGACCACCGGAAATTCAGGGAAATCCAGACCTTCCCCCTTTTTGACGAAGGACGGTACAAAGGAGGCATCATCACAGTAAGATACGACAAAAGGAAATACCCTTACGAGTCGCTTGCGAGAAGAGTCCTTGGCTATATCGACGACGACAGGACAGAGGGACGGAGCAGAATCGGAATCGAAGGCTCATTCAACTATGCCCTGAAAGGGGAAGAGGGCGTCGAATGGATGAAGCTGACCGACAAGAGGAAAAGAATACCGGACTTCGACAGCACTTCAGTCATGGCGGAGAACGGGCTTGACATAAGGACTACCGTAGACATTGTCATACAGGACATAGCCGACCGCGCCCTCAGGAAAAACATGGCCGGCAAGGAAATCATTGAGGGGGGCTGTGCAGTCGTGATGGACGTCAAGACGGGAGCAATCCGCGCCATGGTCAATCTCCGCAGTGACGGCAATGGAAATTTCGGGGAAACTTTCAATTATGCAATCGGGAGAGCCGGCGACCCGGGCTCGGTGTTCAAGCTCACCACGCTCATGACGCTCCTTGAGGACGGGAAAGTCACCCTGGACACGGAAGTCCCGACATTCCGCGGCTTCTGGGAATGGAAAGGAGAGAAGCTGCCGAGAGACCCCTACCTTCAGAACAGGGGAGAATACATCTCGGTTGCCGACGGCCTTAAGATTTCATCAAACCATGTGTTCAGATACCTTGCCTGCGAAAATTACGGAGGAAGCCCTGAATCAGAAAAAAGATTCATCGGGAAACTGTATGAATACAAACTGAACGAGAAGTTTGACTTTGACCTTGCCGGGCTGGCGCAGCCTGTGATTCCCATGCCCGGTTCATACAGATGGAGCGGGACGGCCCTTCCGTCTATAGCAATAGGATACAGCGTGCTTGAGACCCCGCTGCATGTCCTCATGTTCTACAATGCGATAGCCAACAAGGGCAAGATGATGAAGCCATATATTGTCGAGTGCACGGAAAAGGACGGAAAGACCGTCACGGAATACGGCCCGGAAATACTCAACGGGGCCATCTGCTCGACAGAGACCGCCGACACCCTCATCAAGGCCCTCAGCCTGGTGGTTAAAGAAGGGACAGGCAAGGCACTCAGGGATGCCAGATGCAAGGTCGCCGGCAAGACCGGGACCGCACAGATTCCGTTCCCGGCGGAAATCAACGGCAAGCTCATCACCGTGTACAAGGACAATAACGGAAACAGGAAACATCAGGGCACATTCGTCGGATTCTTCCCCGCAGATGACCCGCAATACAGCGCCATAGTGACAATATACTCCAAGCTGTCAAGAAAAGATTTGTACGGAGGGACATTGCCGGCCGCCACATTCAGGGAAATCGTGGACGAAGTATATGCCCTGTCCCCGACATGGGGCCGGGAACTGGCGGCTGACGGAGATATACCTGAAATGACAGGCAGGAATGTCGTGTCCGGGGCAGACAACCTGGAGGAAATCCCGGATGTCATGGGACTCGGGCTGACGGATGCGATATGGTCAATAGAAAACTGCGGCTACAGCTGCTCATACACCGGGACCGGGCATGTGGTAAGCCAGACCCCCGCAGCCGGGACACACAAGGCCAGGGGAGAAACTGTCAGAATAAGCCTGAAATGACGCCGGCCGCATTTGCCGGCAAATGCATTTGTTGAAATGAGACTTGACGAAATAACAAAAGACTGCGGAGTATGCTCCGTATCCGGGGCAGGCAACCCCGAAATAACGGCAATATGCAGCGATTCCAGGCTGGCCGGCCCGGGAGCGCTGTTCATCGCAGTGAAAGGCTTTGCCGCAGACGGGCACAAATATATCGGGACTGCCGTCGGGAAAGGGGCAGCCGCCGTAGTATATCAGGATGAAGAAGCCGTCGGAAACAGGGAAGAAGGAGTCGTGTACATTCAGGTCCGCTCTTCCCGGCATGCCCTGGCAATGATTGCCGCCGCATTCTACGGCAATCCGTCCCGCAGGCTGACTCTCGTGGGAATCACGGGCACGAACGGCAAGACAACGACAGTAACTCTGCTGCACAGGCTTTTCACGGGCCTGGGATATCACTGCGGCCTGCTCTCGACGATTGCCAACTATATCGGGGAAAAGAGATATGAGGCAATAAACACGACGGCAGACCCCATTACGGTCAATTCCCTGCTTGCGAAGATGGCCGACGAGGGATGCGAATACTGCTTCATGGAAGTGAGCTCGATCGGCATGGAACAGGAAAGGGTGACAGGACTCAGGTTCAGGGCCGGAATATTCTCGAATCTCACGCATGACCACCTGGACTACCACAAGACTTTTGCGGAATACCTGAGGTGCAAGAAAATGTTCTTCGACATGCTTCCGCGGGATGCATTCGCAATCACCAACACCGACGACAGGAACGGCATGGTGATGGTACAGAACACAAAGGCGGAAGTGGTGACATATTCCTGCCGGGGGATTGCCGACCACACATGCCGCATAATCGAGGAAAGCTTTGACGGGATGCTCCTGAAAATTGACGGCAGGGAGACATGGTGCAGGCTCATAGGCCAGCACAACGCATACAACATCCTTGCAATCTACACGGCCGCAGTGACCCTCGGGGCAGACCCGGAAGAAGTCCTCGTCGGCATCAGCAGCCTGACATCCGCCCCCGGACGGCTTGAGACAATCCGCGGGCCGCACGACCTGTCTGTCGTCATAGACTATGCCCACACCCCTGACGCCCTTGAGAATGTGCTCAGGACACTCAGGGAGATTGCTCCGCGCAGGCCGCTCATCTGTGTGTTCGGATGCGGGGGAGACAGGGACCGCACGAAAAGGCCGGAAATGGCAGAAGTGGCCGGAAGGCTGGCAGACAGGGTCATAGTGACTTCCGACAACAGCCGTACGGAAAAGACCTCCTGCATAATGGACGACATAAGGAAAGGATTCGGGCCGGAAGCATCGGGCCGGACCCTTTTCATAGAAGACAGGGAACAGGCCATACGGACGGCAATACTGACGGCACCACCGGGGAGCACGGTCCTTCTTGCCGGCAAAGGGCATGAGACCTATCAGATAACCGGCACGGAGAAACGACCGTTCGTGGAAAAAGATATTGTATCCGACACATTGAAAAGCATAATGCAATGATATACCATTTGTTTGAATTCCTCAAGGACGCCGACATACCGGGACAGAGGCTTTTCACCTACCTGTCCTTCAGGGCCATGTTCGCCAGCGCCGTCTCCATACTGATTTCCCTGATTCTCGGCAAGAGAATCATAAGATGGCTTCAGAAGCGGCAGATCGGAGAAGAAATCCGGGACCTGGGCCTTGAGGGGCAGCTCCAGAAAAAAGGCACTCCGACAATGGGGGGCATAATCATACTGTTGTCAGTAATCATATCCGTGCTGCTTTTCGCAGACCTCACCAACATATATATAATACTGCTGCTCATCTCGACAGTATGGCTCGGCCTTCTCGGATTCGCCGATGACTACATAAAGGTATTCCGGCACAACAAGGACGGGCTGAGCGAGAAAGGCAAGCTGATTGCACAGATTATGCTCGGTCTTTCAATAGCACTTACAGTCTGCTTCAGCGACCAGATTGTGGTGAGGGAAGAAGTCAGGACAGAGACTGCATCCGCGGCAGGGACTGTTGCTGAGGCAGGGAAAGCGGCCGTGGCAGGGACCGGCTCTGATGGAAAGCCTGCCGGACACGATGTCGTCAAAAGCACGAAGACGACCATACCGTTCGTCAAAGACCATGAATTCGACTACAAATGGCTCTCCCCTTTCAAGGGGGCAATGGGATGGTACTGTAAATGGGCCATATATGTAGCGATGATTGTCCTTGTCATCACAGCCTGCTCCAACGGCACGAACCTGACAGACGGCATGGACGGACTCGCGACAGGTACATCCGCGATTGTAGGCGTGGTACTCGGCATATTCGCATATCTCTCAGGCAACATAATCAATGCGGACTATCTGAACATCATGTATATACCGGGCACGGGAGAGATAGCCGTGTTCATGGCGGCGTTTGTGGGAGCCCTCATAGGATTCCTCTGGCACAACTCATATCCTGCGCAGGTATTCATGGGTGACACCGGCAGCCTCGCAATCGGAGGCATCATCGGAGTCTGCGCGATACTCATCAGGAAGGAACTGCTGCTGCCTGTCCTGTGCGGCATATTCCTGGTGGAGAGCCTGTCTGTGCTGATGCAGAGATTCTGGTTCAAATACACCAGGAAAAAATACGGCACAGGGAAAAGAATTTTCAGGATGGCACCACTTCACCATCATTTTCAGAAAGAGAATATCCCCGCCGCCATAAAATGGCCGGCACGCGCCATACCGGAGGCCAAGATTGTAGTAAGGTTCTGGATTGTCGGGATTCTGCTTGCGGTATTCACGATAGCGCTTCTGAAAGTCCGGTAGGCGGAAGGCAGGACACGGGGACAAGAACAAGACGGAAGCAAAAGGTTAACAACATACAAAGACAAGGAGACCAGGAAATGTCCAGAATAGCAATACTGGGAGGAGGAGAAAGCGGAACAGGAGCCGCCGTCCTCGCAAAGACAAAGGGATTCGACGTATTTCTCTCGGACAAGGGCACCATCGGGGAAAAATATGTGAAGGTGCTTGAAGAATGGGGCATTCCTTTCGAGCAGGGGAAACACACCGAAGAACTGATTCTCAATGCCGACGAGGTAATCAAGAGCCCCGGCATACCGTCATCTGCCCCTATGGTGCAGAAAATCAGTGACGCCGGCATAAGAATCATCTCTGAAATAGAATTTGCCGGGAGATACGACACGGCGAAAAAAATCTGCATCACCGGCAGCAACGGCAAGACGACCACCACCTCGCTGATATATTATCTGCTCCAGCAGGCCGGGCTGAATGCAGGGCTCGGGGGCAACATCGGGAAAAGCTACGCATATCAGGTGGCCACCGAGCATCATGACATCTATGTGCTTGAGATAAGCAGTTTCCAGCTGGACAACATGTATGACTTCAAGGCAGACATAGCCGTCATCACGAACATTACTCCGGACCATCTCGACAGATACGGCCACAATCTGGAAAATTACGTGAAGGCAAAGTTCCGCATCACCAGAAACATGGACAGCGACGACTGCTTCATCTTCTGCTCGGATGACGAGATTACCGTCAGCCACCTCAACAAGATTGTAGTGAAGGCAAAGATGCTTCCGTTCTCCCAGAAGACAGAAGTCAGCCAGGGAGCATTCCTCAGGGGGGAGAAGATGGTTGTGAAGTACGAGGATGCCGAATGCGACATGTTCATACGGGAACTTGCACTCGGGGGCAGGCACAATGTCTACAACTCGATGGCCGCGGCGATAGCAGGCAAGATCATGGACATTGACAATGAAGTCATACGGACGAGTCTGTCGACTTTCCAGCCGGTCGAGCACAGGCTGGAAAAAGTGCTGAGCATCGGGGACGTGCTGTACATCAACGACTCAAAGGCAACGAATGTGGATGCCGCATGGTATGCCCTTGAATGCCAGACAAGGCCGGTGGTGTGGATTGTCGGCGGGACAGACAAAGGCAACGACTACTCCGTCCTTACAGGCCTCGCAAAGGAAAAAGTAAAGGCAATGATATGCATGGGACTGGACAACAGGAAATTCCATGAATCATTCGGAGGAATTGTCCCGGAAATCCACGATGTCACATCCGCCGCGGAGGCCGTCAGGCTCGCGCACAGCATTGCAAAGGCCGGAGACGTAGTGCTGCTCTCCCCTTGCTGCGCCAGCTTTGACCTGTTCAAAAATTACGAAGACCGCGGAAAAAAATTCAAGGAGGCTGTCAGAAATCTGTAGGATGGACAGTCTATATATGATATGCAGATGAAAGAAGAAACAAATAATGCCGGGACTTCCCCGAAAGAGGGAGGAATCTGGGGAATCATAGACAGAATCCAGGGAGACAAGGTGATATGGATTATCCTTTCCATACTCATCCTGTTTTCTATCGTGTCCATATTCTCCTCCACCACCCTCCTCGCAAATGAACACCGCGGGACGAGCCGCGTGGACATTTTCATTGACCAGCTGAAGATTGTCCTGACCGGCATCATCGTCATATTCGTCTGTTACAAGATACCATACATAAAGCTGTTCCGCATCCTGTCCAAGTACGGGTTTGCGGTGTCCCTGGTATTGCTGACCTGTCTGGTTCTGGACATCAGGGCGGTGGAGGCCAACGAAGCCAAGAGGTCCCTGGACCTGTGGGTATTCGACGTCCATGTCTACGAAGTGACCAAAGTCGCGATGATAATGTACCTCGCCTGGGCTGTCCATGCATTCGGAAACGACTCGTTCCGAATGGTCGGGCGGATTGCGGAAAAGATTCCGAAGCTCGCATTCCTGGAAAAGCCCGGATGGAAACTCTGGATATACATTTACATCCCGATTCTGACCGTATGCGTGCTGATTTTTGCAGGAAGCGCATCAAGTGCCCTGTTCATCGGAGGAATAATGGTGCTGACGATTCTGGCCGGGGGAATAAAGTTCAGGGAAATACTGAAGCTCCTTCCGCTGATGGCGGCGGCCCTTGCCGTCTGCATATTCATCTGGGCAGTCTCCGGCGGGAAAACATTCAAGCGCGTAGGGACCGCGCTGAGCAGGACAGGCCTCACGGAAATTGTGGAAAATGTCACCGGAAGACCTGTGGTTTCGGTCAAGTCATACAACGACAGGACAATACTGGAACTTGATCCTGACAGCGAAGAGTTCAACAAGGCGGTTGACGCAATCAGGCAGCCGGAAAGCGCCAAAATCGCCATACACGAGGGAGGAATCTTCGGAAAAGGGCCCGGAGGCAGCACCCAGAAATATACCGTAGCCTTGATTTTCAGCGACTACATGTACAGCTTCATTGTGGAGGAATACGGACTGTGGGGAGGGATTCTCATCATCATTCTGTATATCAGCCTGCTCGCCAGGGCGACAATAATAGTGAAATGCTGCGACAATGTCTTTGCCAAGACAGCGGTGGCAGGGCTCTCGATGCTCATCACGGGACAGGCCCTCATGCACATCTACATCAACCTTGACATGGGATTGCTCACAGGACAGACGCTGCCTCTGATAAGCCATGGCAAAAGTTCGTTCCTTTGCTTCTGCGTTGCCTTCGGAATCATCCTTTCCATAAGCAAGATGACCCGGGCCAAGATACAGAAGGCGACGGAAAAGGCGAAACCGATCGGAATGGAGCCTGACCCTGATGACCCTCAGGCAGGCCTGCAGGACCTGGAAGATTTTGAATCAGGAAAAATAATTCAGCAATGAGAAGCTACAGACCGATAAGAGCAATTATAAGCGGCGGCGGGACAGGGGGGCATATCTTCCCTGCCCTCTCCATTGCGGACGGGCTTAAGGAAGTCTGCCCCGACACGGAAATACTGTTCGTCGGCGCAGAAGGAAAGATGGAGATGGAAAAGGTTCCCGCCGCAGGCTACCGGATAATGGGACTGCCGGTGGCAGGGCTTCAGAGAAACCTGTCCCCTGCCAACCTTGCCCTTCCCTTCAAGGTGATGAAAAGCCTGTCTATGGCAAGGAAAATCATCAGGGAATTCAGACCGGACATAGCAATAGGCGTCGGAGGCTATGCCAGTGCTCCCCTGCTGTGGTGCGCCGAACGGGAAGGCATCCCTACCCTGATTCAGGAACAGAACGGATTTGCAGGGCTGACCAACAGGATACTCGGGAAAAAGGCAGGATGCATCTGCGTGGCCTACGAAGGGATGGAACGCTTTTTCCCCGCAGACCGGATTGTGATTACGGGCAACCCCATAAGGAAAGACATAGTGCCGGCCGACGGGAAGATGAAGGAAGAGGCCCTGGAATTCTATGGCCTTGACCCGGAGAAAAAGCATCTGTTCATAATGGGAGGCAGCCTCGGCAGCGGGACTCTGAACAAATCGATGATGAAATGGATTTCCTCAGGCAGACCGGGCGGTGAAGGCATGGAAGTAATCTGGCAGTGCGGGAAATACTACAAGAGCGGAATCGACAGCTTCATGAAGGAAGCCGCCGCAGCCGACGCGACACTGGAGAAAGACATAAGGTACTTCGATTTCATCAGACGGATGGACCTTGCATATGCGGCTGCCGACATTGTCATATCCAGGTCCGGGGCAAGCTCCGTATCTGAACTCTGCGCCGCGCACAAGGCCGTGATATTCGTCCCGTCGCCCAATGTCGCCGAAGACCATCAGACACATAATGCGGCTGCCCTTGTCAGAAAAGACGCAGCATTGCTCGTGACCGATGCGGAGGCCCCGGAAAAACTGATGGAAGAGGCCTGTTCCCTCATCAGGAATGAAGAGGCAATCCGCAAAATGGAAAAAAACATCGGAGAGCTGGCACGGACAGATGCAGCCGGGGCGATTGTAGAACAGGTCTACGCAATACTTGACAGAACGAACACGGGAGAGAAGAAATGAAATACGGAAACATATACTTTCTTGGCATAGGCGGCATCGGCATGAGCGCCATAGCCAGATATTGCAGGTACAGGGGGCACAAGGTCTCAGGATATGACCGCACCCCTTCGGAACTCACGCATGAACTGGAGGCCGAAGGGATGGAAATCCATTATGAAGACCGTCCGGACCTGATTCCGCAGGACAGGGACGACACGCTGGTCATATATACTCCTGCCGTCCCCCGCGACCTCAGGGAAATGCAGTTCGTGATGGAACACGGCTACAAAGTCATCAAAAGGTCAAGGGCACTGGGAGAAATCGCAGAGGGCCAGAGATGTCTTGCCGTGGCAGGGACGCACGGCAAGACGACCACGAGCACTCTGCTCGCCCACATGTTCACCGAAAGCGGCGAAGGCTGCTCGGCCTTCCTCGGAGGCATCTCCAAGAACTACGGCACCAATCTCCTTGTCAGCGACAGCAATGTGATAGTTGCTGAAGCCGATGAATTCGACAGGTCATTTCTGCAGCTGCATCCTGAAATCGCAGTAATCACGGCAATGGATGCCGACCACCTGGACATTTATTCCGACCTCGGGCATGTAACCGGGGCATTCAAGGAGTTCGCGTCACAGGTCAGCGGGACAATCATCACCAAGCCCGGGCTTGACATCACCAGAAGGGACACAAGGGCGGAGATTCTCAGGTACTCATTCAGGGAAAAATGCGATTTCTATGCAAGCAGCCTCAGCAAAGATGCTTCGGGCCACTTCACTTTTGACCTCAACTGGCCCGGAGGAATCATCCGCGGATGCCGCTGCGGAGTTCCGGGCTGGGTAAATGTCGAAAACAGCATTGCCGCGGCCGCTGTTGCCCTCACATACGGGATGGACCCCGAAAAAGTGAAGCATGCCGCAGGGACATTCGCCGGGGTAAAAAGAAGATTTGACTTCCACATCAACATACCGGGCTGCACATACATAGATGACTATGCCCATCATCCGAAGGAAATTGCGGCTGCCGTAAGCTCGATCCGCGACATGTTTCCCGGAAGAAAGATTACGGCCGTGTTCCAGCCGCACCTGTACACCAGGACAAGAGACTTTGCCGATGACTTCGCAGAAGCCCTGAGCCATGTGGACAAGCTTATTCTCCTTGACATCTACCCCGCACGGGAAGAACCGATACCTGGCGTCACTTCGGAAATCATTTTCCGCAAGGTCAACGCACGAGAAAAAGTCCTTCTCAGAAAAGAGGAGCTTCTCGGCTACATGGAGCACGAGAATCCTGATGTCCTCGTCACATTCGGGGCCGGCGACATAGACAGACTGACCGGGCCGCTGACGGAAATGCTGGAAAAAAGATACGGGACAAGATGAACAGACTGACCAGATACATACTTGCCGCCATCTTCGGAGGACTCACCGTTGTGCTGCTGTGCGCCGCATACACATCGGAATCTCTGAAGAAGAAAAAAACGGCCTGCAGCGGAATAGAAGTATGCGTCCTGGACAGCAGCATAAACGGGTTTGTAGGCAAAGAACGCATCATCGGCTGCATAGCCGGGAAATACGGGAATCCTGTCGGCAGACCGCTGTCCGGACTTGACATCGCCGCCATAGAGAAGACGACGGACAGCCTGAGCGCCGTCAGGAAGAGTGAAGTATATGTCACAAAGGACGGCATCCTCCACGTCAGCCTGACCCAGAGGACGCCCGTACTCCGGTTCCAGAAAGACAGCATCGGCCTCTACGCAGACGCCGAAGGGGTGCTCTTCCCCCTCCAGCCCGGATATACGGCCCATGTCCCTATAATTGACGGCAACATTCCTCTCAATGTCGGGAAAGATTTCCAGGGCAGGCCCGTGACCGGCCGGGAGAGGCAATGGACCAGACAGATCATCGGCCTGGTCAGCTACATGAGGGACGGAGGCATATGGCTGAAGAACATAGTCCAGATACATGTGGACGAAAAAGGAGACCTGATTCTCATCCCTGACGAAGGCAGGGAAAAATTCATCTTCGGGCAGCCGGACAGCATAGAGGAAAAATTCAGAAAAATGGAACTCTACTACACGTCCATAGTTCCGGACAAGGGAAAAGACTTCTATTCAACAGTGAACCTGAAATATGACGGTCGCATAATATGCAGAAAATAAACAATACAGCCATGGAGACAAAGCATATAGTCACAATTGATCCGGGGACAACCAAGACTGCGCTCACCGTAACCGAAATCAGCGGGAACAACGTTGAGATTGTCTTCTACAAAAAAATACCTTCCGAAGGGATAAGGTACAGCTATGTTTTCAATTCAAAGCAGGCGGGAGACACAATCCGGACACTTGTCCAGGAAGCGGAGAAAGAGCTTCAGATAAAAATCAGAAGTGCTGTCGTGGGCATGCCGAAATACAGCATACGGAAAGAAGCCGGAGATGCAGAGGTCGTCATGAATCCGGAAGAATGCATCACGAGGAAAAATGTCGAAGACCTGAAGAGCGACGCCCTCAGGTCATACCCCGTCAAAGACTCCCAGAACGAAGAACTTTACGGGGCCATCGCACAGTCGTTTTCAAACGGGGATGAGATAGGGCTCACTGAAGACGACATTGTGGGCGTTTCCTGCGACTGCTTTTCGGGAGACTTCAACCTTTATGTCGGTAAAAAGAAATACCTCAGCAACATAAATGTCGCCTTCAAGAGAATCGGACTTGAAGTCCAGCAGCTGTTTTTCACACCCGAGGCCATGGGAAAGGCCTTGCTGACAAAAGGTGAGATGGACAGCGGAGTGGCTCTGGTGGACATAGGAGGCGGGGCGACGTCGGTATCCGTCTATTACAAAGGCATACTCAGGCATTTTGCATCAATCCCGTTCGGCGGGAAATCCGTCACCGCCGACATCATGACAGAATGCATGATTTCCGAAGACATAGCCGAAAAAATCAAGACAGGCTTCGGAGGCTGCATGCCGGACAAGCTGCAGAACCTCAGCGAAAAGACACTTTTCATCTCAAGCGATTCGGAAATACCGGGCATTCAGATTCCGGTCAAATTCCTCTCGGAGATAATCACGGCAAGAATGAAAGAAATCATTGAAGCCATACTGTACGAAATCCAGTGCAGCGGCTTTGCGGACAATCTCAGGAGCGGAGTCGTCCTTACCGGCGGAGGTGCAAAGCTCCTCAACTGCGCCAACTGGTTCAAGGAACTTTCCGGCTACGAAACGCGCGTAGGCAGGACACGCAGCCTGTTCTCCGCAGCAGGCTGCGAAGACTTCTTTGACACGGACGCGGCGGTGTCTGCAGGTCTGATCCTTGCGGCAAAAGACGCCGGCACACCGGACAGTCTGAAAGAAAACCCGGAGACTGCGGGCGTGAATTCTCCGGAACCAGATGAAGACGCCGGGATTCCGGAGGAAAATGCAGGCACCGCTGACACCGGGGCAGGCGATGACGGAAACAATGTATCAGGCACCGTATTCGACCCAATAACCGAAGAAGAGACGAGGGAAGCGGCGAAAAAGACAAGGGAAGCGGCGAAAAGAGCCAGGGAAGAAGAGAAAAAGAAAGGAGAGAAAGGAAAGGGTACTCAGGAAAACCGCACGACCTGGAAAATCCGGGACCTGTTCAACGGGCTGTTCGACAGCCTCGGGAATGAAGAAGCATAATGAATGCGGGCACATAAGTCACAATAAAATTTCTCAGCTATGGAAAACAACGATTTTCTTGAAAATATCAGCATAACTCCGAAGAACTGGGAGGAAGACAAGTCGATAATCAAAGTAATAGGCGTGGGCGGAGGAGGATGCAATGCCGTATCCTACATGTACAGCCAGAACATCAGCGGATGCAGCTTCATCGTCTGCAATACTGACGCCCAGGCCCTGAAGAAAAGTCCTGTGCCGTTCAAGATACAGCTCGGGGCGGGACTCGGGGCAGGATGCGACCCTATCAAAGGCCGGAATGCAGCCATCGAGGCCCAGGATGACATTGCCAAAAAAGTATTGGACAACAACACACAGATGCTCTTCATCACTGCCGGGATGGGAGGAGGGACAGGCACAGGTGCAGCCCCCGTCATCGCGGACATGGCCAAGAAGCGCAACATACTGACCGTAGCCATTGTGACTCTCCCGTTCAAGAACGAAGGCAACGAATCGCTTTCAAAGGCAATAGACGGCATCCACGAACTGGAGAAATGCGTGGACAGCCTGCTCATCATCAACAATGAGAAACTGTACGAATACTACGGGGACCTGCTGGTGCACGACGCATTCCCGAAGGCGGACGAAATCCTGGCCACTGCGGTGAAAGGAATAATCGAGATAATCCAGAAGCCGGGCTACATCAATGTGGACTTCGCTGATGTGAAGACGATGATGAAAGACAGCGGCATGGCGCTCATGGGATGCGGGACCGGCACAGGTGAAAACAGGATTGACGACGCCATAAGGCAGGCCCTCGAATCTCCCCTGCTGAATGACTTTGACCTGAAGACCGCAAAGAATGTCCTCATCAACATCACTATAGGCAAGAACGAGCAGGGACTTTCCATGAAAGGCCTTGACGACATCAACAATAAAATCAAAGAATACACCGGCAACGCCAACAACTTCAAGAGAGGCATCATATTCGACGAAGATCCGGAAATCGGCGACAGGATAAACATCACCGCAATAGCAACCGGGTTCAAGATGAGCCAGCTCAACGACATCACGGACGTCAGCCAGGGCAACATCATCGTAATCAGGAATGACTACGACGGCCGAAGACTGCCGGGAGAACAGATTGAGCTGCCGGAGGTCGCCGCGAGGAAAATCGGACCTACAAATGCGACAAATGTCCGCAGATTCAATTTCATCGGAAAAGAGAAGCCTGTGCTCATCGTGGAGCCGGGACAGAACTTCAGCCATCTTGAAGGGGAATCGGCAAGGGCAAGGGCCATAAGGCGCATGTCCGAAAGCGGAGACTCCGGCCAGGACTGAAACCCACGGATTATCCGGGGTGCGGACTTCATAGAAAATCCCCCGAGAAGTTTCTCTTTTCAGGATAACTGAGTATCTTTGCAGCCTGACTTGCATTCAGACATGGAAAAGAGAACAAGAGTAAGATTTGCGCCGTCACCGACCGGTCCGCTCCATATGGGAGGGGTAAGGACGGCCCTCTACAATTATCTCTATGCCAAGCAGCATGGAGGGGATTTCATAATAAGGATAGAAGACACTGACTCCCACAGGTTCGTCCCGGGAGCAGAAAAATACATCATCGAAGCCCTGAACTGGTGCGGCATCATCCCCGACGAGGGCATTGATGCAGACGGGAATGTAGTGGAGACTCCTTCCGAAAAGCATCCGCACGCCCCGTACAGGCAGTCCCAGAGAAGGGGCATCTACAGGAAATATGCCGAGGAACTCGTGGAAAAGGGCTACGCCTACTATGCCTTCGACACGGCAGAGGAACTTGCAGCCAAAAGGGCGGAAATGGAGGCGGAAAAGCAGACTTTCATATACAACCATATCACACGGAAGTCACTGCGCAACTCCCTCTCCATGCCGGAAAGCGAATGGAGGCCTCTGCTGGAGACCCACACCGACTGGACCATCAGGTTCAGGATGCCGGAGAACCGCACGGTGAAGATGGACGACCTCATACGCGGACACATCGAGGTGAATACAGACACCCTCGACGACAAGGTCCTGTGGAAGAGGGCGGACGAACTCCCGACATACCATCTCGCCAACATAGTGGATGACCACCTCATGGAAATCACCGAGGTCATCCGCGGGGAAGAATGGCTCCCGTCGCTTCCTCTGCACTATCTGCTCTACGAAGCCTTCGGATGGCAGGACAGCATGCCGCGCTTCGCCCACCTCTCCCTGCTTCTCAAGCCGGACGGCAAGGGCAAGCTCAGCAAGAGGGACGGAGACAGGCTCGGCTTCCCCGTGTTCCCGCTCAAATGGACCAATGCGGAAGGCGAAGTGTCCCGCGGATACCGTGAGGACGGATATTTCCCCGAGGCATTCGTGAACATGCTCGCCATGCTCGGATGGAATCCGGGAGACGACAGGGAACTCTTCACGATGGACGAGCTGACCAAGGCATTCTCCCTTGAGAGAGTCATCAAGTCAGGCGCCCGCTTCAACCCGGACAAAGCCAAATGGTACAACAAGGAATATCTCCGGATGAAAAGCGACAAGGAACTCACCGGCCTCTTCATCCCAGTGCTTGAAAGCCACGGGATACAGGTGGTGGAATGTCCGAAATGCGCTCTGACCGCCGGTGCCGAACTCACCCCTCAGGGAGCGGACTTCAGGAACCGCATCTTCACCGCAGAATATGTGGAGAAGATTGTATCCCTCATCAAGGAAAGGGCCACATTTGTCGCAGACTTCTGGGACATAGCCTCATATCTGTTCGTCGCCCCGGCTGCATTTGCAGAGAAAGATGCGGCGAAGTTCTGGAAAGAAGAGAACTACAGCCTCGCCTTCAAGGTGGCTGAATACATAGAGAATTTCAATGCCGGCAACAAGACCGGAGCAGAATTCACCAAAGAGCAGCTCGAAGGACCGCTCGAGGAATTCATCCGCAGCAACGGATGGCCGATGGGCAAGGTAATGAACTGCCTCAGGCTCGCCCTTGTCGGGGCATCCAGCGGACTCGGCATAGCAGACATCGTGTCCCTCATAGGCAAGAAAGAGCTTGCATCGAGAATGGAATACATAAAGAACACCCTCGGGGCATGAGCAAGGAAAAGAAGGTCCGGAACACGGGAAAGAGAGACAGGGCAAGATTCTCCTGGATGCAGGCGGCTCTGCTGATTATCGCCATGCTCGCAATCGGGGTGGCGACAATATACACATCCCGCATCATCGACGGCAACGGCGACCATTTCGACTGGTTCATGGCGGTTGTCCTCGTCATCATTGCCGTCAGCAACATGGTCCAGTTCTTCCAGACCAGAAAAAGAGACTCCGGACGACACTGAACACATTGACAGACAATTTGACTAAAAACTGAAGCATATCATAAAAACTGAAGCATATCATGAAAATCGGCTTTTGCAGCGACCATGCGGGCTTTGACTACAAGACACGACTCATTGAAGCCCTGCAGCAGAAAGGATACGAAACAGTGGACTTCGGCACAGACTCCACTGCAAGCATGGACTACCCTGATGTGGCCCATCCTCTTGCCGAAGCCGTCGAGAACGGCACAGTAGACTGCGGCATAGCAATGTGCGGCACAGGCAACGGCATGGCGATGACCCTCAACAAGCATCAGGGCATCCGCGCCGGCCTTGCATGGAACAGGGAAATCGGCGAACTTGTCAGGCAGCACAACAATGCCAATGTGCTCGTGATGCCGGCAAGGTTCATTGCCTTTGAAGAAGTCCTGGTGATTACCTCCGCATGGCTGGACACGCCGTTTGAAGGAGGCCGCCACCAGAAAAGGATAGACAAGATTCCGGTGCGCAAATAAGCGGCCGCATCCGGAAGAGGACAGACACATATGCTCATAGCAGACAGGAAATTCCTGGAGGCAGAATCCCTGAGGAGGATGCCGCCGGATACAGAATCGGAGAGGACAGAGGATGCAAGTCTCTGTCCCCTCTTGTCTGATGACATAGGCAATTATCCGGAAGGAATAATCGTTCCGGTGAACAAGCCTTACCGGTGGACCTCGGCGGATGTGATCAGAAAGCTCAAATTCACCGCCGCCCGCCATTTCAGAAAAAAGAATCTGAAAGTCGGCCATGCCGGCACCCTGGACCCGCTGGCAACCGGGGTCCTTCTGGTATGCATAGGGAACGCGACAAAGAAGGCGGAAGAGCTGCAGAGCCATGACAAGGAATATATAGCCGGCATCACTTTCGGCGCCACTACTCCTTCATACGACCTTGAAAAGGAAATCGACCGCATGTACCCATACGGCCATGTCACGGAAGAAGCCGTCAGGAAGGCTCTGCCGGATTTCCTTGGGGAACAGGAGCAGATTGCCCCCCTTTTCTCGGCAAAATCCGTGGACGGAGTCCGCGCATACGAGATGGCGAGGAAACTGTACCGTGAAAGACATTCCTCACCCGGAAATGCCGGCATCAGTCCTGCCGCAGGCACTGCTGCGGCAATGGACACAGCCGCAGAGAACCTCATCCGTGCAGCACGGATAAACATCTCGGACATCTCCCTGCTTGAATTCCATCCGGAAGGAAAAACTCCTGCCGCAGAGGCTGCGGACGCCGGACTAAACGGAGCAGGCCGGAGCACATCAGGAGAAGACGCCGGGGAAGACAGGAGGAACCTGAGGATAAATGTCACCGACAACTCCAGTCTGCATCTTCCGGAAGCCCTCGTCAGAATCACCTGCAGCAAAGGCACCTACATAAGGGCATTTGCCAGGGACCTCGGAGAAGCCCTCGGCACCGGAGCCCACCTCAGTTCCCTGATACGCAGCCGCAGCGGGGAATTCAGAGTTGAAGACGCCCTGGACATAGATGAAGCAATGTCTCTGTTCACCGGCATGAATCCTTGACAAAGAATTTGATTCCAGCCATGACAAAAACATTGAACTACTCATACAGCCACATCTGGAAAGTGGCATGGCCCATCCTGGTCAGCCTCATAATGGAACAGCTGCTCGGGATGACGGACACCGCATTCCTCGGCCGCGTCGGAGAAGTGGAGCTTGCCGCATCCGCCATTGCGGGGGTCTATTGCATGGCTATCTTCATCACCGGCTTCGGCTTCGGTGTCGGCTCCCAGATCATCATAGCGAGGCGCAACGGGGAAGGGAACTATGCAGAGACAGGCAACATTTTCTGGCACGGGGTCTATTTCCTGATATGCCTGGCAGTACTTGTCATCTTCCTGTCGGAATTGTTTTCCCCATGGCTGCTCGGTCTTCTGATAGAATCTCCCGAAATATCGGCTGCCGCAATGGACTATGTGCGATGGAGGCTCGTCGGACTCATATTCGCCTTTGTGACAGTGATGTTCAGGGCATTCTACATCGGCACGACACAGACAGCGACCCTTACTCTCAACTCCATTGTGATGGTCCTGTCCAATGTGGTGTTCAACTGGATTCTCGTCTTCGGAAAGCTCGGATTCCCCGCCCTCGGCATTGCAGGGGCTGCAATCGGTTCGACTCTCGCAGAACTCGTCTCCCTCATCTTCTTCATCGTCTACACGGCGACAATGACAGACTGCACGAAATACGGACTGAACAAAAGGATAAAATTCAGCTGGAAGAAACTCAGGTACATCCTGACAGTGTCGATATGGACAATGATCCAGAATTTCTTTTCGGTATCGACATGGTTCATCTTCTTCATGTTCGTCGAGCACATCGGAGAGCGCGCCCTGGCCATCTCTAATCTCATCAGAAGCATCTCCGGCTTCCTGTGGGTATTTGTCTCTGCATTCGCATCCACATGCAGCTCTCTGGTCAGCAACCTCATCGGTGAAGGACATACGGACTCTGTGCCCCGCCTCATCAGAAGAGTCATCAAGCTGGCATATATCCCGGTGACAATACTGGCGGTTCTCTTCGCCATATTCCCCGAACATGTGCTGCGGATATACACCGACATGCCTGACCTCATATCCGATTCGGTGCCGTCATTGTTCGTGCTCTGCTTCTCATATCTGTTCACATGCCCGGCACTGATATGCTTCAACGCTGTCTCCGGCACAGGAAACACCCGCACGGCATTCGTGCTTGAAATGTCCGCGCTGGTAATCTACGTAATGTTCTGTACCGTAGTGATTGCCTGGGCAAAGGCCGATGTCGCCGTCTGCTGGCTCGCAGAAATAGCCTACGGGCTGTCGATGCTTGTCATCTGCGGCCTGTACCTCTGGAGCAACCGCTGGAAAGGGACAAGAATCTGAACCGCCCGGAGTCTTTATGGTGCATTCAAAGACGGGCTTTCCCTATACAGGAATCTTTCTGTTGACATTCTTATAGCCTGACGAAGCATAGAACAGCAGGTATGCCAGGCACAGGAGCACGAACCAGAACGACGGAATATATCCGATGAGGTCTGCTATGGCGCCCTGGATGGCCGGCAGGATGCCTCCGCCGCAGACCATGAACATGAAGAAGCCGGTGGCGGAAGAAGTATATTTCCCGAGGCCCTCGACTGCCATGTTGAAGATATTTCCCCACATCACCGAAGTGAAGAAGCCGGTCATGATCAGAAAGACTGCATTAATCGGGATATCCGTGAATATCCTTTCCCCGAAGGACACGAGCAGGTCAGAAGGAGTGAAGATGGCCATGATGACAAGAATCATCGTGCCGAATGTGGCGAATGAAAGCATGTCATGGCTGGCAAACCTGGAGCCGAGATATCCTCCCACGAGACGGCCGATGAACATGAAGAACCAGAACAGACTGACAATGACTCCCGCCTTTCCAGGCATCAGGCCTATTTCATGTGTAAGATACAGATTGGTGGTGTTCGCGATTCCGATTTCCACTCCCATATATACGAACACGGCAATTGAACCGAGTACAAAATGCCTGAATGAAAAGCAGCTGTAGATGCCGTCCTTGTGAGGGACAGACAAGAGTTCATTGTCCATTTCAGGCTCAGGAATCTTCGTGAATATGATTATGATGAATGCCAGGGCGAAGACGCCGAGCGCTATGAAAAATGCAGGATTGGCGTCGGAAATGGAATGACTCGCATGCTGGCCTGTCAGCCATCCGATGAAGAAAGGCACGAATGTCGCCGCAAGTGAATTGAGTGAGTTTCCGTACTGGATGAGCTGATTGCCCTTTTTCCCTCCATGTCCGATGGAATTCAGCATCGGGTTGACCACGGCATTGAGCATACAGGCGGCAAAGCCCGAAATGAATGCCCCGAGAAGATATACCCAGAAATTGGACAGGAGGCCGGACAGCCAGAATGTCCCCACTCCCAGGATACCTATGCTGACAGCCACCAGCGAAGATACCTTATACCCGTATTTTTTCAGAATATATCCGGCAGGAAGGCCCATGCATGCATATGCGAGAAAATTTATGAGATTGCCGAGCTGCGAGGCTGCATTTGAAAATCCGAACTGGAATTTTACGATTATTCCCAAAGGATTGTGGAGACCGGTAATGAATGCAATCATGAAGAAAAGCGCAAACATTATGGCAATCGCAGGCAAAAAACTCTTTTTCGTCATTGTGTCAGGTTTTAGCATTTACAATCCGGAAGTTTTCCGGAAAAACATTTAAAGTTAAAAAATTTTTGGAATCCGGTTAAATTTAATTTTAAAATTCATGAAAATATAACTGCCTGCCCGCAAAAAATGGCCAGAACCGGATACAATTACAGCCGGATCCCGTTAAAGAGGAATCCGGCTGCCAATTCAATTTATATTAAAGACTGTCTTATATTAAAGGATGTCCGTCCGGCACTACAGCTCCCATGCGAGGGCTGATGCGCCGAGGATAGCGGCATCCGATTCTTTCAGCTGCGAGAAGACAATCTTGATCTTGTTCCTCCACAGATGAAGGAGGTTGGCATTCATCGCGTCCATTATCGGCTGATACAGATATTCCTTGGCCCTTGCAAGACCGCCGAAGAGAACGATTGCCTCCGGAGCGCTGAAGGCCACAAAATCCGCAAATGACTCTCCGAGAATCTTGCCGGTGAAATCAAATATCTTCAAGGCAAGCTTGTCCCCGTCCTTGGCTGCCTCATACACATCCTTTGAAGAAATGCTGTCAAGGCTTCTCAATACAGACGGCTCGTCGGTCATGTCCAGCCATTCCCTTGCAGTACGGGCGACACCGGTCGCGGAACAGTATGTCTCCAGACAGCCGGTCTTCCCGCATCCGCAGACTCTGCCGTTGTGGCGTACGGCACATGTGTGCCCGAGCTCTCCGGCATAGCCGTCATGTCCGTAGACGACTTCCCCGTTGATGACGATGCCGCTTCCGACACCGGTACCGAGAGTAATCATTATGAAATTCTTCATTCCTCTCGCTGCCCCGTAGGTCATTTCGCCCACCGCGGCGGCATTGGCGTCATTGGTAAGGGCCACCTTGAGTCCCCCTGTCCTTTTGGAAAGCAGTTCGGCAAACGGAATCTTTCCCGCTCCCCAGACAAGATTGACCGCATTCTCTATGTTGCCCGTATAATAGTTTCCGTTCGGGGCCCCGACTCCGATTCCCCGGATCTTCCCTTCGGAAGCAGACTCCGTGATAATCTTTTCAAGGGCAGCTGCGACTTCATCAATATACAGATTCACGTCATCATAAGTGTCCGTGCGGATTACTGTCTGGGAGAGGACCTGGCCTCTCATGTCCACAATCCCCATCTTGGTGGTCTGGCCCCCTATGTCAATGCCGACCACATAAGGCTTTTCTAAAATATCAGTATTCATGTCGTCTTGCTATTATCTTGCTGTTATAATATCGTCATGCCATTATTAATCCGGCAATATTGCACTTATAAATCCTGCAATATTGCATCAGGCCGTCCTTACCTTTGAGCCGAGAGCCGCATACCAGAAGATATAAAGGACAGCGACCACTATCACCCAATAGCTTACCATATATCCGGCAGCATCCGCAATGGCATTCTGCAGAAGCGGAAGGACACCGCCGCCGACAACCATCATCATGAATGCTCCGGAAGCAAGAGCCGTGGCGGAACCGAGGCCCTCGACGGCAAGGTTGAAGATTGTACCCCACATGACAGAAGTGCAGAGCCCGCAGAGCACCAGAAGAAGGGCTGAAAGCGGAACCTGTTCTATGCCGAAGCCGGAACCCTTGAACACAGGCATCGATGTCACGACTGTTGACGGAATAAACATTGCGGACAATATGAGCACCGCAGCTACTGCCGCAGCAACGCTCAGCTGGACACGGCTGGAAACCACTCCGCTGATGAAGCTTGAGATGAACCGGCCGACGAGCATGAGAAGCCAGTATGTTCCGGCGACAAAGCCTGCGGTAGCAGCGGCTGTCTCAGGGTCAAGGCCGGCACCTCCGTTCGGATCCGAAAGATAGAAATTGAGAGTACCCGGGATGCCCACCTCTACTCCCACATAAAGGAAGATGGCGATTACGCCGAAAACGAAATGACGGTATTTCCACGGGCTTTCGACAGGACCGCCTTCAGATGATGACTGGGGGTTCTCAATCGGAACAAAGGCAAGGATTATGAAAGTGAACAGGAATACCCCCATCGCTATGAACATCACGGTATTCACGTCAGTAATGACAGTATCCTTGGTAACCGCCCCGATGAGGGCTCCGACAAACATAGGCGTGATGGTGCCCATCAGGGAATTGAATGTACCGCCTATCTGGACAAGCTGGTTACCCTTCTTTCCTCCGCCACCCAGAAGATTGAGCATAGGGTTCACCACTGTATTGAGAATACATACGGAGAAGCCTGCAACGAAGGCGCCGAAAAGATAGATGAACCAGTTCGCCGGAAGGCCCGCGAGTGTGGAGCCTGTCCCGACAATGCCTGAAAGGAACTGAATCAGAACGCCGAAGAAACCGATGGCGACAGCAAGAAGAGCCGTCTTCTTATAACCGATCCTGGTGATGAGCCTGCCAGCCGGAATACCCATGAAGAGATATGCGAGGAAGTTCATCATGTTGCCCATCATTCCGAGGGCATTGGAACCGTCGATTCCCGGCTGCTGTTTCCAGATTACGCCGATAGGGGCCGCAAGATTCGTCACGAAAGAAATCATTCCGAAGAGAAAAATCATCGTGATGATTGCGACCAGATTGCCATTTTTTCTCATTGTCATTATGTTTTAATTATTAATTATGATTCCAAAATTTGCGAAAGTTACAAATTTTTCACCATTGCACAAAAAAAATAACTTTCGGGCAGATTCCGGAGGAGGCCTGAGACGCCAGGAAGAGGGGGGCAGGAAAAGCCGGGAAGAGGCAGATGAGGCAGGAAGAGGCAGATGACGGAGATGGCGCGGCCGGTGGGAGGCCATTTCACATATCCACCGGCCGTGCCTCAAGAAATGAACAGCCTCCGCGCCAAAATGTCTTTGGATTTTCCGTTGATGCGATTTTCCGTTGATGCCCCTATTTTCCGTTATGCTGTTTAAGCCGATAAATGACAAGAGAAAGCCGGTCCCCTCCCCAAGGAACCGGCCTGTATATAAAACGAACTTAACAAATAGACATGAAAAAAAATTTTTCATATGTCCGATACAAAGGTAATTAATTAAAACAATATTCCAAATATTTTATATGAAATTTTTAAACTTTTGCCAAATTTCATTACTGATTCGTTTTAAATCAACCTGAATGCCAAAAAGATTGTATCAGAACCGGAAAAGGGAAGAAAAGGATGCAAGTGCTGCAAAATCTGCGCTGTGAAATCTGATTTTTAGTTAGGAAATCTGATTTTTTTTAATTACATTTGAAGAGGCATTTACGCCACCCGTTATATGCCATGTATGAAAAGGATAAAATATTAAATTCATTTCCTCCGGATCTCGCAAAAGATGTACGGAGAGTATTGGATATGCTTGGGATGAAAAATGATGATATAAGCAGCCGATACTATATCGTCAATCTTGGAGGTTTGAATATAGCAATTCCAGAACGGGTATATATGAGAGAACAGACACCGTCCAATATGACAGCAGTACAAAGAAATATTCTTGACTGTATTTTCACAAGACATAATAATGGTTTTGTAAGGCAACGCCATCTACAAAACCTAATCTCCTGCACAGAATATTGGACTATACCATTTTGCTTTAAGCTATTAGGAGAATATGTAGATAATATTTTATACGATGTGAAGAAGCATTTGGAGTGTAATATGGATAGCTACCTTCGTTTTATCGGAGAAAATGAAAAATTCTTTAATAGAACTAAGAATCAAATGATTAGTTATTGGAATTGCTATTATAGGTCAAGATTCCCCAACAAAGAATCATATATAGGTTTTAATATCTTTAATAATTTGGAAATGGCATATAACAAGCGGCTTAGCCTCCCCTAAAAAGGCCGGTTAGCCACCAAACATTCAAATATTTTCACAACCATTTCAAACACACAGCCATGAAACACACAATGCCGGAACTCCCATACGCACTTGATGCCCTTGAGCCGGGGATGAGCAGGGAGACGCTCGAATTCCATTACGGCAAACATCTTCAGACATATGTAGACAATCTCAACAAGCTCATTGCCGGAACGCAATATGAGAATATGCCGCTGAAGGAGATTATCCTCAAATCGGAGGGAAGCATATTCAACAATGCGGCACAGACTTGGAACCACACTTTCTTCTTCCAGACACTTTCGCCTGCACCGGCCGCCATGTCAGGGCGCCTTGCTGACAGGATTGCCAGAGACTTCGGTTCGGAATCGGCTTTCAGGGAGGCCTTTGCCAAGGCTGCGGCCGGACTGTTCGGTTCCGGATGGGCCTGGCTCGCCGAAGACAAGGACGGCAGACTTTCGATAATACAGAAACAGAATGCCGGCAACCCTATGACAGACGGCCTCAACCCGCTGATGACGGTGGATGTGTGGGAGCACGCCTATTACATTGACTACCGCAACAGGCGCGCAGACTACATAAGCACATGCCTCGGTCTCACCGACTGGGGAAAAGCGGAAGACAGGCTGATGCACTGACCCTCCGGAATCAGAACAGATGAGCACCAGAACAATTGAGCATCAATACAATTGGACACTGGAACAACTGGACATCAGGCAGCCGATTTAAAACATCAATACAATTAAATACAGGACAAGATGAAAAAGTATGTATGCGTAATCTGCGGATATGTCTATGACCCCGCAGCCGGAGATCCGGACAACGGAATTGCAGCAGGAACAGCATTCGAAGACCTTCCCGAGGATTGGGTATGCCCGCTCTGCGGCGTAGGCAAGGAAGATTTCAAGCCGGAGGAAGAATAAGGTCAGCCTGGAAAGGTCAGAAACCCAAACAGGACAGAAACCTGGAAAGGTCAGAAACCCAAACAGGACAGGAACCATATGAACAGATTTCTTGCCTTAGGGATGGCGGCACTGCCTCTGCTTTCTTGCTCAAAGGCCCAGGACACCACCCCCAATATTATTTTTATACTTGCCGACGACCTCGGATACGGGGATCTCGGATGTTATGGACAGGAACGGTTCAGCACGCCGGAGATTGACAGTCTGGCAGCACAGGGCATTATGTTCACAAGGCATTATGCCGGGGCTCCGGTGAGTGCTCCGTCGCGCTCAAGCCTGATTACGGGGCTGCATACGGGACACACACCGGTCAGAGGCAACAAAGAATGTCCGGTCGAAGGGCAGCACCCTATTCCGGGAGACACATGGAATGTATTCCGTATGGCAAAAGGATACGGATATGTGACCGGAGTCTTCGGGAAATGGGGACTCGGTGCCCCGGGGACGGAAGGTGCACCCGAGAATCAGGGCGTCGATGAATTCTACGGCTACAATTGCCAGAGGCTGGCGCACTGCTACTACCCTGACCATCTGTGGCACAACGGGGAGAAAGTCATGCTGGACCAAGGGACGGCGCCAGACCGGGCAAATGCCGCTGGTTCGGGGACGGAATCCTCTGATGAAGGAAGGCAGTACGCCCCGTACCTGATTCATGAGCAGGCGCTGGAATTCATTCGGGAGAACAGCGGAAGGCCTTTCCTTATGATGTACACGACAACCATCCCGCACGCCGAACTCAGGCTGCCGGAGGAAGAGCTGAAAGAATATAAGGGAAAGTTCCAGCCGGACCCGGAATACCGCGGATGCAACGACCTGCAGGAACGCAGGCTCGGCAGCTACGGTTCACAGGAATATCCGCATGCGGCATTCGCCGCGATGGTAAGTCTCCTTGACAGGCAGGTCGGTGAAATCGCCGATGCCGTGGAAAAGGCCGGAATCGCCGGGAATACCATAATAATATTCACTTCCGACAACGGCCCTCATATCGAAGGCGGAGCCGACCCGGACTTCTTCAACAGCAGCGGAGGCCTGCGCGGCATCAAGAGGGACCTCTACGAAGGCGGCATCAGAGTCCCGATGATTGTCCGGTGGCCGGGCAAAGTCGAGCCGGGCAGCAAGACGGACCATGTCTCCGCATTCTGGGACTTCATGCCTACGGTAGCCGACATTCTGGAAAAATACGGGACAGCAGGGCCGGGAATGACAGGTACGGCAAGCGCGGCCGGCCCAGACAGTGCGGAGGTGACGGACGGCATCTCATATCTCCCGACTCTGACGGGGACAGGAGAGCAGGAGAAGCATGAATGGCTCTACTGGGAATTCCACGAGGAAAACGGACGCCAGGCCATCCTCAAAGACTATTGGAAAGGCATTGTCTATGACCGCTCGGCCGGAGGGAAAATCCAGCTCTACAATCTCAAGGAAGACCCTCAGGAGAAAAATGACATTGCCGCGGAACATCCCGACATTGCAGAAGAAATGCTCAGGCTGATGGAAGAATCCAGGACTCCTTCTGAAATTTTCAACTTCTGAACAGCCGGAAAGATTCAGCTTCTGAACAGTTCTCGCAGCACTTTCAGTGAATTTATGTTCACCGAAGACTCTATGTGATATTCTATGTACCGGAGAATTTCCTCTGCAAGGGCATTGCGGAGTTCTCCGGACATGGGTATCAGCATGGACTCGCTGAACGATGAGCGGAGAAGCCTCTCCATCAGGTCCTGATGTGCGCCGGAGAACGGGAGGAAGTCTTCCGATGACGGGCTGAAGCCCAGCACCACAGTAAGCTCCAGCAGAAATCTTATGTGAAAATTGCTGAAGTCCGACTCCATCGCATCCAGAAGCAGTATATTCTTCTCACACCATTCGAACAGCCCCTGCTCCATGGTTCCGTCCTTGACGACACGATACAGCACCTCGCTCAGGAAAAGAGTGATGGTGTTCTTGTAAAGGCTGTTCCTGATACCGGCAAGCGGATATCTTGCCGAGAGGTTTCTCGCAGTGTATAACTTCGACTTCGGTGACTCGATGATATCCGCCTCAATGATATTCATCGGAAGGAAGAGGGACATCAGCGACTTCTTCCCAGCCCCTTTGACGAGAAAGCTGCGCCTTCCGTATCTGTCCCCGACAGTATGCACGACAACGGAATTCTCCCCGAACTTCGTCGCATGCAATACTATGAGTTCAGAAGTGACTTCCATAATCAGACAAGAATTCCCGCAGCCGGGGATTTAAGACGAGTCAGCCCTTGAGGCCTTTCAGGTATTCTGCCATGGCACGGAGCGCCTTGCCCCTGTGCGAAATTGAATTTTTCTGTTCTTCAGTGATATCCGCAAGAGTCTGCCCCGGAAATTCATCGGGGATGAAGACGGGATCATAGCCGAAGCCACCGTTACCGGACCTGGTCCTGGCTATCGTGCCTTCCAGCACGCCCTCAAAAATATGCCTCTCGCCGGCTATTATCAGAGTCACTACGCTTCTGAACCTTGCCCTGCGGGAGATTTTCTTTACCTTCAGGCCAGCCGACGCGGCCATCGAAGCCTCCGTCTCAAGCACCGAAAGCTCATACAGGAGCTTGTCAATGTTCTTGTCGAAATCCTTGTCTTCTCCGGCATATCTTGCCGTACGGACGCCGGGGGCTCCGCCCAAGGCATCGACCTCAAGTCCCGTATCATCGGCGAAGCATGTTTCGCCACATTTGTTCCAGACATGGTCAGCCTTCAGTATTGAATTGGCCCTCAATGTCTTTCCCGTCTCCGGTATCTCCTCTTCAATACCGGCTTCGGCCAAGGTAACGAGCTCAAACCCTTCGCCGAGAATCTCTGATGCTTCACGCAGTTTTCCGCCATTGCCCGTTGCAAAAACAATCTTCATAAAATACTGCCTATTTAACCACTTTAATAAAATCCGTGCAAAGGTATTAAATCCATTCTTAATTATATGCAAATTTTTATAATTTTGTCGTCTGATTTTTCAAACGGCTGCACGGGATGACCGGCAGAAATAAATTTATGACGATGAAAGCTAATGCAATGAAAAAGGCAGCATATTCACTCGCGGCAGGACTTGTATTTGCCGCAGCATCAGGATTCGCCGGCATTCCGGCTGAAGCCCAGTCAAGAAGTTTCAAGCTCGGCCAGTGGGTGGAGATCGGGAATTCGATACTGAAGGAACTGAACCTTTCCTATGTGGACTCTCTTCCTCTGGACAGGATAATGAAGGCAGGAATCGACGAAATGCTCGAGAGCCTTGACCCGTACACAATATATATTCCCGAAGAAGAGAATGAAGACCTTGAGATGATGCTGTCCAAGACATACGGAGGCATCGGTGCCATCATTTACAAGCAGGTCGACAGCAATGTCGTCATCAACGAGCCATACTACGGTTCACCGGCATACAGGAGCGGACTTGTGTGCGGAGATGAAATCATTTCAATAGACGGACAGCCCACAAAGGGTCTGGTTGCCGCAGAGAGCAGCGACCGGATGAAAGGCAAGCCGGGCACCACAGTGCATTTCAAGGTGAAGAAAGTACGGGGAGGCGACACAGTGGATGTTGCAATCGTCAGGGAAAGGATTCACATACCCGACATCGAATATGCAGGGATGCTTGACGACACTACCGGATACATCAGGCAGACCGGATTCACGGAAAAAGTCTCAAACGAAATCCGCAGCCTGCTGCCGGAGCTGAAAAGCCTTGGAATGAAGAGGCTTGTGCTGGACCTCCGGGGCAACGGCGGAGGACTCATGAGTGAAGCCATAGACATCGTCTCGCTTTTTGTGCCGAAAGGTTCGCTCGTGGTCACTGCAAAGGGGAACAGCCCCAAGTCAGTGAAAGAATACAGGACTGACAAAGAGCCGGCAGACACTCTCATTCCGCTGATTGTCATGGTCGACTCCGGCTCGGCCTCATCGTCAGAAATCGTATCCGGGGCCATACAGGACCTCGACAGGGGTACAATCATGGGAGAAAGGACATACGGGAAGGGACTTGTGCAGTCCATACGCCCGATTGTATACAACGGGCAGCTAAAGGTCACCACTGCAAAATACTACACCCCAAGCGGAAGATGTGTCCAGGCAATCGACTACAGCCACCGCAACGAGGACGGAAGCGTGGGGCACATACCGGACTCCCTCACCCACGAATTCAAGACGGCAGGAGGGCGGACAGTCCGTGACGGCGGCGGCATAACGCCTGACGTCATCATTGAGTCTCCGGAATACAGCCGGCTCGTCTACTCCCTGGTACTCTCGGGAGTAATCGACAACTATGTGCTGAAATTCGTCAGAGAGCACGACAGCATCCCCGCAGTTGACGACTTCCATTTCACCGACGCTGATTTCGAAGACTTCATAAGCTTTGCCGGAACCCAGGACTTTGACTACAGGAGCAGCGCGAAGACCCTGTTTGACCAGATGAAGGCGGAACTCGGGAAGGACGGGCTGACGGATACGATGAAGGCGGAACTCGACGCACTTGAAGAAGCCATCGACATAGACAAGGAAAGATTCATCCGGCTGAAAAAAGACGAAATCCTCCCGTTCATAGAAGAAGAGATAGCCGTGAGGTACTGGTATCAGGAAGCAGGGGTAAAGATTGCCCTCAGATATGACGAGCAGCTGAAGAAGGCCCTTGTGTCTCCCACTATCTGATGCAGAAAATCAGGGAAATACTTAAGATCGGCATTCCCATAATGCTGGGGCAGGCCTGTGTCATCATCCTGAGCTTCGCCGACAACATTATGATCGGATGGTACGGAGTCGATGACCTTGCCGCGTCCTCTTTTGTCAACGGCATCATCAATCTGTTCATATTCACGGAACTGGGATTTGCCTGCGGCCTCACTCCGGTGGTGGGCTCGCTGTTCGGGAAAAATGACAGCCGCGGCATCGGGGCAGCAGTGAAGAACGGCCTTGCGGTAAATGGAGCTGTCGGCATCACCGGCCTTGTAGTCCTCGCAATAATCTACGCCTTCCTGGACCGGTTCGGGCAGGAACCGGAACTTCTGCCCATCATCAGGCCATATTTCATCGTGGTCGGCATATCCACCATCTTCGCCCTGGGGTTCAACACTCTGAAACAGTTCAGCGACGGCATCTGCCGCCCGGTCGTGGCAATGTGCCTGCTTATGGGAGGCAACCTGCTGAACATATTCGGCAACTGGGTACTCATCTACGGGAAACTGGGATTCCCGGAACTCGGGCTGCTCGGCGCCGGCCTCAGCACACTCTTCTCGCGCATTGCAATGCTGGTCGTCTTTGCCGCATGGCTCATGAACTCAAAGTCGCTGAAAGAGTATTATCAGGCTTTCCGGCAGTCAAAGGTCTCAAGAAAAGGCATCAGAAGACTCTTCAGCCTGGGATACCCTCTTGCCCTGCAGACGGGCATGGAGACATCCACCTTCACCATGAGCGCGGTAATGGCCGGCTGGCTCGGCGCGACGACACTGGCTGCCCATCAGGTGACACTCACAATATCCCAGATATGCTTCATGCTGATGACCGGACTTGCGACCGCCGTTTCAGTGCTTGTCAGCAATGCGTACGGACAGAATGACATGAAATCCGTCCGGGGCTATGCCTCCAAAGGATACTTCATGATACTTGCGGTATCAGTATTTTTCTGTACCGCAATCTGGCTCTTCAGGTTCCCGATTGTCGGGATGTTCACGGATTCAGAGGAAGTGACTGCCATCGCCCTGTCCCTTCTCATCGTGCTCTTCACCTACCAGTTCGGAGACGGCCTGCAGCTGTGCTTCTGCAATGCCCTAAGGGGCATACAGGATGTGAAGCCGATAATGCTGATGGCTTTTGTAAGCTACTACCTGATAGCCATCCCTTCCGCATATCTGCTCGGATTCAAGGCCGGACTGGGCATCACCGGCATCTGGATGGGCTTCCCGATCGGCCTGACCGTTGCCGGCATATTCTATTACATCAGATTCCGCAGACGGACACCATCCCGATAAAATCGCGGCAGGCGGAGCCAAAGAGTCGGAAAAATACAAAGACAGCCCGATTGTTTTGTCGGGCTGTCTTTGTATTGTGTCCTGCCCCGGAAAAATTCCCGGGGTCAGTTTCAGAACATCTCGGAATTGTTGTAGTCCGGAGTGTCAAAGCCGGCATCAAAGTCATTATTGGCCTGACTTTCCGGCTGATTCTGCTGGTCATGGCGAGGAGCCCTGCGGGTATTGTCGCGGCGAGGAGCCCTGGTCTGACGACGGTCATCTGAACCTTTTCTGTCATCGCGGCGGCCGTTTCCGTTCGGACGGCCTTCACGGCGCGGTCCCCTGTCCCCGTTCTGCGGACGAGGCCTGCGCTCCGGCTCAACATACCCATCCGGCTTTTCAATGAGAGCCTTGCGGGAGAGCCTCATCTTTCCGGTCTTAGGGTCGATTTCAAGTAGCTTCACATCCACCTCGTCGCCGACATTGATGACATCCTCGACCTTGTCGGTCTTGCCCCAGTCAAGCTCTGAGATATGGAGGAGTCCTTCCTTGCCCGGGAGAATCTCGACGAATGCTCCGAATTCAAGCACCGAAACGACCTTCCCGTGATATATCTGGCCGACCTCAGGCACTGCACAGATGTTCTTGATCCACTCGAGAGCCTTGTCCATATTCTCCTTGTTCTCTCCGAAGATGTCGACGACTCCTTCGCTGACGCCGTTGTTGTTCTCCTCGGTGATGGTGACTGTAGTGCCTGTCTCCTTCTGAATCTTCTGGATGACTTCTCCGCCCTTTCCGATGACGGCGCCGATGAAGTCTCCAGGGATTCTGATCTGGACGATGCGCGGAACGAACGGCTTGTAGTCTTCACGCGGCTCGCTGATGCATTTCATCATCTCGCCCATGATGTGCATCCTGCCCTGGCGTGCCTGCTCAAGGGCTTTCTCAAGCACATCGTATGAAAGGCCGTCCACCTTGATGTCCATCTGGGTGGCTGTGATGCCGTCCTTTGTTCCTGTCACCTTGAAGTCCATGTCCCCGAGATGGTCCTCGTCTCCGAGGATATCGCTGAGGATGGCATATCTGTCATTAGGATTCTTCTCGTCTGTGATGAGGCCCATGGCGATTCCGGCTACAGGCTTCTTTATCTTGACTCCGGCATCCATGAGGGCAAGGCATCCGGCACATACGGTGGCCATGGATGAAGAGCCGTTCGACTCAAGGATATCGGATACAACCCTTACTGCATACGGATTCTCCGGCGCAAGCGGAACCATCGGCTTGAGGGCTCTCCATGCGAGGTTCCCGTGTCCGATCTCGCGGCGTCCCACTCCCCTCTGGGCCTTGGCCTCTCCTGTGGAGAAAGGAGGGAAATTGTAGTGGAGCACGAACTGCTCAGTACCCTGTACAAGGACTTCATCAAGCTCCTTCATGTCAAGCTTGGTGCCGAGGGTCACGGTTGAAAGGGACTGGGTCTCTCCCCTCGTGAAGATGGCTGAACCGTGCGCACACGGAAGATATCCGACCTCGCACCAGATAGGGCGGATCTGGGTGGTGCTGCGGCCGTCAAGGCGCATGCCCTCATCCAGAATCATATTTCTCATGGCAGCCTTTTCCACTGCATGGTAATATCTCTCGACCATCATCTTCTTGTCCTCACGCTCCTCTTCCGGAAGTGTCTGGTAGAACTCTTCCTTGAGGGCGTCAAAAGCATCGGACCTCTCGTGCTTGCCGGAGCCTGACTTGGCGATGGCATAGCACCTGTCATAGCAGAATGCCTCTACGGCCTTGCGGAGGTCTTCGTCATTTTCCTCGTGGCAGTAAGTCCTCTTCACGGTCTTTCCTGCCTCTTCCATGAGTTCCATCTGCACCTTGCAGTGCTTCTTGATTTCCTCATGGGCAAACTTGATGGCCTCGAGCATCTCCGCCTCGCTCACTTCCTTCATCTCGCCCTCAACCATCATGATGTTGTCGTATGTGGCGGCTACCATAAGGTCAATGTCAGCATCAGCCATCTCGCTGAAATTCGGATTGATCCTGAGCTGTCCGCCGACTCTGGCAACCCTCACTTCAGAAATAGGGCCGCCGAAAGGGATGTCGCTCACGGCGAGGGCCGATGATGCGGCAAGTCCTGCAAGGGCATCCGGCTGGATGTCCTTCTCCGCCGAGATAAGATTGATTGTCACATATACTTCCGCATGGAAATCCTCAGGGAAAAGAGGCCTGAGGGCCCTGTCGACAAGTCTGGCAGTAAGGATTTCAGCATCAGATGCCTTGCCTTCGCGCTTCATGAATCCGCCCGGGAATCTTCCCGCAGAAGCGAATTTCTCCTTGTAGTCAACCTGAAGCGGCATAAAATCCACATCTTCCTTGGCGTCTTTTGCGCATGTCACGCAGGCGAGGAGCATTGTGCCTCCCATTTTTACGACTACCGACCCGTCTGCCTGCTTGGCCAGCTTGCCTGTCTCGATTTCGATTGTCCTACCGTCGGACAATTCGATTTTTTTGTTGATGATGTTCATGAATGTCTTTCCGACCTGCCTCCCCCTATGGGAGTTGATTAATAATACTGTTTCCTCGTACTTCGTAAATATATAGTGTTCTGGTCCTGCCGCAGGTCGTTTGTAAGCAGGGACCAAAGTCTTTTTCAAGAAAAAGGGGGCAATCCATACAGGAAACCCCCTTCTGTCCTACACAAGTATCGGTTATTTGCGGAGACCAAGCTCCTTGACGATAGTTCTGTATCTCTCGATGTCCTTCTCCTTGAGGTAATCAAGAAGACGGCGTCTCTTACCGACAAGTTTGAGCAGAGAAAGACGTGTGACATGGTCTTTCTTATTGCTTTTCAGATGCTCGGTAAGATGAGCGATACGGTAGGAAAATAGAGCAACTTGACTCTCTGGAGAGCCGGTGTCCGTATTAGACTTTCCGTACTTCGCGAAAATCTCCTGCTTCTTTTCAGCCTGTAAATATTCAGCCATTTTGCAAAAAGATTAATGAGTTGATAAAATTTTATTGCATATTTGCCCTGTCGGGAAAACAAGCGGGCGCAAAGTTACATATAAAATCCGATTATACAAATTGTCGGCAATTATTTTCAACTGAAAATCTGTTATTTGGCAGAATCATGACAGAAAGGAAATATTCGGACCCGGTCCTTGGGGAAGTGACATTCAGGAAAAGTCAGGGAAGCCGGAGGTTCAGCATGCGGATACACCCCGTACGCGGGACATGCGTGAGCATACCGTGGATGATGACTTTTGCGGACGGCATGAGATTCTTCATGCAGAAACGGGACTGGGCAATTGCCGCAGCGGAGAGACAGAAAGAGAAATCAAGGGCTGCGGTTGAAAGCGGGAAAGCCGTGGGCATCCTTCATGACGGAAGCACAGTCCGGACTCTGCTGTCGGAAATCCGCTTTATCCGGGAACGGGACAGGAAACATGAAGCGGAGAAGCAGCCCGGGGCCGGGGCAGACAGGAATACCGGGGGACAACATAAAATCAGCCTCAGCATAACCGAAGAAATCAAAGAGGACATCAAAGTTTCCGGAAGGCTTTGGCTGTCGCCCGACAGACCGGTTTCCGTCAAGACAATACATTACCCCGACAACACCCCGGACGAGGGGACCCCCGGATTGTCAGCATTGCTCGGCAAAGCATTGGCGAAGGTACTGCGCGATGAAGCCAGGTCCCTTCTGCCCGTCAAACTGTCTTTTCTGGCAAGACACCATGGCTTTGAATACAAAGCCGTCACGGTCAAGCACAATTCCTCCAACTGGGGCAGCTGCTCGGGGCTTGGCAACATCAATCTTAACCTCAATCTTGTCAGGCTGCCGGAACCAGTCTGCGACTATGTCCTTCTCCACGAGCTGGCGCATCTGGAGCATCATGACCACGGGCGCGGATTCCATGCGCTTCTGGAAACCCTGTGCGCTGACAACTGCCACAGACTCGCAGCACTCGGATGTCCCGATGCAGTCCGGGTCTTACGCAGGGCAATCCGTTCAAATTCAGAATTTCCGGTCAGCAGAACTTTGGAACAGGACATCAAAACATACAGGATTTTTTAGGAATTCCTAATCCGAAATGCTATCTTTGTTCTGTTTGCACTTTTTCATTACTCAAAACAGAATCATAAACCATAGAAAAATGAAAAAAATCTTAATCATTGCAGCCCTGATGCTCGGAACAGCATTCGCTGCAGCAGCACAGCCAAGGGCCATCGGAGGCCGTCTGGGATGGGGACTTGAAGCAAGTTACCAGCACACTGTGAACGGAGCGGATTTCGTCGAGGCCAACCTCGGTCTCTTCACTTTCAACCATGCAAACGCAACTGCCACCTATAACTTCATGATTGCCCAGCCGGGCTGGACACCACGGGGTGAATGGGGATTCTACGCAGGTCCGGGAGCATCAGTTGGAGTCGGATTCAACGGAGGCGCCAGCATCGCAGTCGCAGGACAGGTAGGACTGGAGTACACCTTCTGGTTCCCGCTCCAGCTGTCGGTTGACCTGCGTCCTCAAATCGGCGTATGGCTCAACAACGGAGCAGGATTCTATACCGGCGGACTGTACGGATTTGTTCCTTGCCTCTCCGTACGCTACAGATTCTGACAGGGAAACGGGGCAGCCGCATCCGAATGAAAGACTGCCCCGACTGTTGACACAATAAAGGAAATCACTATGAAAAGAATCATATTGTCAGCGGCAATTGCCGTCATGGCTGTCATTTCAGCCACCGCCCAGCCAAGGGCAGTCGGAGCAAGACTCGGAGCCAGCGGATTCGAAGCCAGCTACCAGCACACCCTCGGGAGCAATTTCATCGAGGCTGACTTGGGACTTGACTACCTCGGCCGCCCGGGCTTCAAGGCAGAAGCCTTGTACAACTTCGTATTCGCCCGTCCCGCCTGGACAGACAGGGGCACATGGGGGCTGTATGCCGGTCCCGGACTTGCGCTCGGATATGTTGAGGACATCGTGCACTGGAAGACCGGAAATCCGGGAATAGACAACACCTACAGAAACTGGAGAGGCCATGACTACGGATTCATGATGTCCGTGACCGGACAAATCGGACTTGAATATACCTTCTGGTTCCCGCTCCAGCTGTCAGTGGACATCCGCCCTTACATAGGATTCCATGTCTCCGAGAGCGGATTCGGGACAGGTTTCTACAACAACGGTCTGTTCGGATTCATCCCGACTGTTTCAGCCAGATACCGTTTCTGAACCTGAAATGCCGCCGCCGGACAGAGATTCCGGCTACGGATTCATCAGGTCAGCATTGACAAAACCGTTGATCTCCTGAATCAGTTCAACGGAAGCAAGTGCCCTGCTGCGAATTTCCAGCAGGGCATTTTTCATGTCCCGGATTTCATCGGCCGACTCCATTTCAATATGGTCAATATCGGCCGCCAAATCATCCGCCAGACAGGCCGCCTCACGAAAAGCATTTATAGCCTCGCCGAAACGGGCGGCACGCCTCAGGTCCACGCCTATTGCGTAAATCTTTCTTACTCTGCCTGCGGCATCAGAAATATTTCCGGCATCAAACATATAAACATTATGAATCCGGTGCAAAAATAATAAAAATGATTATCCGCCTGACGGGAAAATAAAAAGGGCGGCGCGAAATCACTCCGTGCCGCCCTTTTTATATCATATCAGCTTGAACGACTTCTCAGCGGAAGTCTGCTCACTGCTGAAACTTTATTCCACTGATGTCACCACCAGATTGATGAATCTTCCGCCTGAAATGGATGTGAAATATCCGTAGAGAGTCTTGGTCTGGCCGTTCATGTCATCAAGCCCGAGCTCTTTTATCGGATAGTACATAGAACCCTGAGCCTCAGACGCTCCGCTGACTTTCAGATTATAGTAGTTCCCTGAAATGGAAATCTGGCCTGTAATCTTGACATATTTGGTCTCAACGAGGTCATCGTTGTTCGGATACTGTCCCAGAAGTGCGTCCATCTCTGCTCCGGTGAGTTCCTCTGCTGCAGGATATTCAAAATCACCGCCTTCCTCCATTACTTCCACATAGTCAGGAGAGTCGAACTGGGCACCATGGTTGTAGCTGCCCATCTCGCCTACCACCTTGAGCTTGTCGCCTATTGAATAGGCTCCGTCATAGCTGCTTCCGAAGTATACGAGGACAGAAGCAGTCTCGTCGGTGAGGACGAATCCGCGGGTACAGAGTGCAGAAACCGTTCCCTCGACTGCGAAATATTCGCCCTGACCTGCGACGGCTGTCGCAATGGTGGAGGTCTCCGGCATATTTCCGGTCTGCCTTACTGAAACTGTCACCTCTGAAGTGTTTTCCCCTGAAGCCGAAGAGAGAGTCAGGACAGCCTCACGCGGAGCTGCGTCGGTATTCTCATCGTAAGCGATAGTGATTGTGGTGTTCTCTCCAGAGCCGGCAACTCCGACAAACCTGAGCCACTCGGCATCTGCCGACACGCTCACACCGTCACCGCTTACTGATGCGGAGATAGTGAATTCACCGGCTTCTTTCCCGAGCTCATACTCGTTCTCTTCAACCTTGATGAGAGACTTGATGAGTTCATCCACAGTCACATCCACAAGTTCCACAGTCGTACCGTAAGTGGTGCGCGGGCCATGGACCTTGATGCGGTCGCCTTCTGCAATTCCGAGGCTGAGGAAGTTCTTTGAAGCTCCGTTTGCATCGAGGGTTCCATAAATATAGAGGGAACCTGTCTCGTCCTGAAGCCACCAGTTGCCGTATTCGGTATTCTCAATGTTTGTAACAGTACCTTCAACGAAATAGATTGTTCCGTCTGTTCCGTCAAGGACCTCCTTGACAGTTGAATATTCAACTTCGCTGAGGTCGGCGGGCTGGGTAACGATGAGATACTGGGTCTCCTCTCCCGCATTAATCTGAAGCTCGACTTCCCTGTTTGAGAAAGTCTCGTCTGCGGAGAATGAAACGGTGAATTCACCTGCTCCGCCGTTCATAGGGCTGACCGTAAGCCAGTCAGGCATCAGGTCCTGGTTGAAGGTCCAGTCAGTCTCGGCTGTCAATGTGATTGACTCGCTGCCGCCCTCAGTAGGAAGCCCGATATAGGAATTGCTGACCTTGATGTTCTTCAAGGAGCTCATCTCTTCCTCAGTACATCCGACAGCCAAAAGTGCGAATGCAAGAAGTGATGCTATTAAATATCTGAATTTCATAATGTCAAATCATCAAATTAGTTGAACATGTACTTGATGCCCACCTGGAAATACCAGCACTGTCCGAGGTCATGGTTGTAATACCATGTGTCAACACCCGGCTGTACGGCATTGATGGTAGAGAATACAGGCACTCCGTCCGGGTCGATTCTCTCGACGCTGAGGATACGGCCTTCGTTGAATGCAGGGTTCATAACCTTGCTTACGCCCCAGCTGCTGTTGAAGATATTGAGGACATTCTTGAAGTCCACATTGAGCTGGAGGGTGTTGGTAGACTTGCCTGTCTTCACCTTGAAGTCGTGGGAGAAGCTTACGTCAAGCCTGTGAACCCATGGTGAATATACGCTGTAGCCTTCTGCATACTCGCCCTTGTGCTTGCTCAGGTATTTGTCCTGCTCGGCGAACTGCCAGTAGCGTACCCTGTCATCGTCTGATGCGAATCTGATTTCAGAGTCATCGCGAGGGATGTACATTACATCGTAGTTGTAGTTGTCGCCGTTGAGGTCATCGGCATACATGTAGGTGTAATTGTATCCGCCTCTCCATGCCTCGTAGATGAGGCTTATGCGGTTGTTGCACTTGTCTTCATATGAGAGGGATGCAACCACACGGTCCGGGGTCACATACTGCGAGTTGTGGAGCGGAATGAAGTTCGGTCCGTTCACAGTCGGAGTATAGGTGAATGCAGACTCTGCATTTGAGCCAGGGAGACCTGTAAGCTCCTTGGATACCGTATGGGTATAGGATGCCATGATGTTGAGGCGCTCGACAGGCTGGATGTTGAACATCACGTTGGCAGTATATCCGTAGCCGCGTCCTGTGTTGGTGAGGACAAAGGCATCCGTATTGGTATAAGTGTAATTTTCCGGATAGATGTAGCGGTTGTCCGCCCCGTTGAGCTGAGTCCAGCCGGCATTGTCCTTGACATTCCAGTTCTGCATTGTGATTCCTGTCACAGTCTTGTTGTAGATGAACTCTCCAGTGATGCTCATCGGGAACGGTGTAGGGAATGCATAGTCAAGGGCGAGGGATGTCTTCCATACCTGAGGCATCTTGAACTTAGGGTCAACGGCATTGACGTCTCCTGAAATCACACCGTCCTCAGGAGAGATGCTGGTAGGGAACCTGTCCGGGTCAAGCGAGTTGAGTTTGGCAATGAGGGCATCCACATCGGTTATCATATCGCCGGCGAAATTCGGGAGAAGAGGGTCAGTCGTCTCCGGAACACCTCCTTCATATGTGTTGGTGAGGGCCACTACATTCTGCACCATACCTGAGTTGGTAGGCATGTTGGTGAAGAACACCAGAGGGAGACGGCCTGCGAAGAGACCTGTACCTCCGCGGAGCTTGAGGCTGTTGTCGCCGAGGATATCCCAGGTGAAACCTACGCGAGGTGAAAACTGGATCTTGGTAGTAGGCCATGCGCCTGTGTCGATGTGCCTTCCGCCGTAGTCAAGCTCATAGATGGCATTGTTGCGCATCACATCATTGTTGTTGAAGACGATGGCATCAAGACGGAGACCCGCAGTCAGGGTGAATTTCTCATTAGGGGTCCATTCGTCCTGGGCATACACGCCGATCTGGCTGAAGCGCACGCGAGCGGCAGGATTCTTCTCTCCGTCATATCCGTAGGTGATGGCCACTGTCTCAGGGATTGCCCCGCTGAGGAAGTCGTCAAGGCTGCGGTAACGGTAGTATCCTGTACCGTTTCTCATATATGAGTTGTCGGCCATCTGCCATTCGTAGCTTACACCGGCGGTAATCTCGTGGTTGCCCTTGTAGATAGTGACGTCATCCTTGACTGTGAGGATACGGTTGTGCACGCCGTTGTTCCATGTGAAGAGCTCGTATCCGGCTGACATATAAGGCAGGAAGCTCTGGGTGAGCACTCCGTTCTCGACAGAATACCCGTCGAGGATATCAATGAACGGGAACGGATCGGAAGTTGACCCGCGGACATCGTCCAGCTGTGAGAATGTCACCAGGAACTGGTTGGACACATTGTCAGAGAAACGGCTGTTAAGGTCGACTGAGAACGAGTTCACAAGGTTGTCCATGGAATACATGGAGTTTGCGAACGCCATTGAATACTGTGACAGACGGTTCTGGGTGGCACGCTGGCCGCAGTTGCTGGAAGAACCGTTGGTATTGTTCCATCCTCTGTTGAGAGTGTAGTTGTAGCGCACTGAAAGATGGTGGTCATCGTTGATGTTCCAGTCTACGCGCGCAAGAGCCTTGATGTTGCTCTCGTTTGCAGGAAAATCTGTGTATGAACCGGTGTCATATCCGTATTTGTCCCTGAGGAAGTCCTTGACTTTCTGCATGTCGGCAATAGTAGTGCGGGAGATGTAGAGGTCAGAGTCTGCCACTCCGTCTTCTGACGGTCTCCAGCGGTTGACTACGGTAGGCACCTTCTCATACTCGAAGTTCACGAAGAAGAAGAGCTTGTTCTTGATGATAGGACCGCCGAGAGTCATACCGTATGTAGTGGAACGGTCTCTTTCCCTTGCACCGAGTTCTGAACCGTCAACGGTATTTCCGCGCATGAATTCATTGTTATGATATACATAGGCGGATCCCTTGAAGGTATTGGTACCTGACTTGGTGACAGCATTGAGTCCTCCTCCGATGAAGTTTGTCTGGCGGACATCATAAGGGGAAATCACCACCTGAACTTCGTCGATGGCATCCAGGGAAATAGGATTGCCGCCTCCAGGGAGACCGTCGTTGAGGCCGAAGTTATTGTTGAAGTTCGCTCCGTCGACAGTGAAGTTGGATGAACGGCCGTCACCTCCGGCAAAGCTCATCCCGTTTCCTCCGTATGGAGAAAGTCTCGTGAGGTCCGTGATGCTTCTGCTCACAGTAGGCAGAGACTCTATCTGAGACGTCGAAATGTTGGTTACCGCTCCTGTCTTTTCACCTGCGAACTTGGAAGCTCCCGATGCAATGACAAGAGCCTCGCTCAACATTTCGCTGTCTTCATTCATTGAGACATTGAGACTGTAGGTCTCGGCGAGATTGAGCGTAACATCCGTATAGGTTACAGACTGATAACCGAGGCAGGCGAATTCTACCTCATAAGGACCTCCGGAACGCATACCGTTGATAGAATAACGGCCTTCATCATTAACCACGGCCGTGTACTGGGTTCCGGATGGGGTGTGTGTGGCAATCACGACAGCTCCGACAACAGCCTGGTCAGCCGTATCGGAGACACGGCCGTTAAGGCTTGAAGTCGTTACCTGTGCAAATGATATACCTCCCCCGACAAACATTGCTGCAACAGCAAGCAATAAACATTTAAATGTTTGTTTCATAAGTGGAAATATATAAAAAAGTGTTCTTTGTCGTCTCTTTCCGGCGGCAAAGATAGGGATTTTCAGCACAGCATCAAGCACAGAGATGAATTTTCGGCGATTTTTAACCGATTTTTAAATCTTTTGTAAATCTTTTCGTGGAATCAAGATACTTCCTTAAAATATTTTGCGTATATTTGCCGCGCAAATACGGAATGTGGAGAGATTTGGCTGCTTGCAACCACACAAAAAAATGCTAAAATGTTGACTTTCAGGTCTTGATTATTGACAGTCATTCAATATTTATGATTTGTGCACTGCTCCAGTTTCTGGGGCTTTTTTCGTTTACAGGCTTCCTCATCCGCATTCACATTCAGCCAGATGGATAATGACTTTTAGAATATATACGGGACAACCATATAAGGGAATAAGTAAAATATCGGAACCGGAATATATAAGGCATCATAAGACATTCCGGAATAAATAAAGTACTGAAAACGGAATATATAAGGATTAAAATTCAGGATAGACAAGACATTATAATAAGAAAGGAATAATAAAACATTATTGAAATGAGGTATCTTTTTACATCAGAATCAGTGTCAGAGGGACATCCGGACAAGGTCGCGGACCAGATTTCCGATGCCATCCTCGATGAATTCCTCAGGCAGGACCCTGAGGCAAAGGTAGCCTGCGAGACATTCTGCAGCACGGGCCTCGTCGTCGTCGGAGGCGAAGTCAGGTCCGAGGATGCATATGTCGACATCCAGACCACAGCAAGGAAGACAATCAGCCGCATCGGATACAACAAGGCCGACTACATGTTTGACGCAAACTCATGCGGCGTGCTGTCTGCCCTGCATGAACAGAGCCAGGACATCAACAGAGGCGTGGTCGTTTCCGACCCTGACGAGCAGGGGGCCGGAGACCAGGGAATGATGTTCGGCTATGCATGCTGCGATACGGATGAGTATATGCCTCTGCCGCTTGCACTGTCGCATCTTGCCCTGCGGACTCTTGCCGAAATCCGCAAGAAGTCGCCCGAACTGATGCCTTACCTCAGGCCGGACTCCAAGTCTCAGTTCACCGTAGAATACGACGACACTGACAACAGCCCCGTCAGAATCCATACTATCGTGATTTCTACCCAGCACGACGAATTCGTTCCTGAAGAGCTCGGGAAAATGACTTACAGCGAAGCCGTGGCACAATACGGAGCTAAGAAAGTAGATGCCGCCATGCAGGCAAAAATCAAAAAAGATGTACAGGAAATACTTCTCCCGATGATGATTGAGCAACTTCCGGCCGAGACTGCCGCCCTGTTCAAGGGAGACTACATCCTCCATGTCAACCCTACCGGGAAATTTGTCATCGGCGGCCCCCATGGAGACACCGGTCTCACCGGAAGGAAGATAATAGTGGACACATACGGCGGCAAAGGCGCCCACGGAGGCGGGGCATTCTCAGGCAAGGACCCATCCAAGGTTGACAGGTCAGCCGCGTACGCAGCCAGGTACATTGCCAAGAACATGGTCGCCGCCGGAGTCGCAAGGGAAATGCTCGTGCAGCTCTCATACGCAATCGGCGTCGCCCGTCCCCTGAGCATCTATGTCAACACATACGGCACCGCCGGACATGGCAAGGACGGCCAGCGCTTTACCGATGCAATGATTGCAGAAAAAATCGGCGGGCTCTTTGACCTTCGCCCGGCCAAGATCATTGAGAAATTCCAGCTCAAGAAACCGATCTACGAGCCTACCGCAGCCTACGGCCATGTCGGCCGCAAGCCATACCGCGCCAATGTCGAGATGAACATCCACGGCAAGAAGACCCTCGAGAATGTCCAGTTCTTCGGATGGGAACTCCTGGATTCCGTCGATGTCATCAAAAAGGCATTCGGTCTGGAATAGTTCCGGCGGAGGCGGGGCATTTCCTGGTGCCGAGGCAGAGCATTCCGTAATAGCTGAGGCGAGGCATTTCTTTAGGCGCGGCCGGTGGATATATAAAATGTCCTCCAACGGCCGCGGTTCATTCTGACGGTGCCGCCTCTGGGGAACTGGAAATGTACCGCCTCCGCGGATGAGGATGCCACGCCTCAGCCTCTCACTTAACGAAAGAGTCCCGGGGACGACTTCCGTCATCTCCGGGACTCCCGGCCATTCCTGGCCATTTAAAAGCGGCAGCGACCTACTCTCCCACCTGGTGGGGCAGTACCATCGGCGCGCGCGGGCTTAACTTCTCTGTTCGGTATGGGTAGAGGTGGGTCCCCGCGGCTCTAGCCGCCGCAGTATATCACAATGAGAGAGAATCCCGCGGAATTCCGCAGTCGAATGTCTGACCTTATTTCCCGGCGTCTTTTCCCATTCCGGGATTATGTGTCCTGCGCGGAGGATGCCCGGCCCGCGGGATACGCTCCCGCATTCCATCGCACCTCCGCTCAAGGAGAAGTGTTCGGGCTATTAGTACAGGTCGGCTTTGGCATTGCTGCCTTTACACCTCCTGCCTATCGACGTGGTAGTCTCCCACGGCCCTCTGTCGAAGTCTCATCTCGGAGACGGCTTCGCGCTTAGATGCTTTCAGCGCTTATCCTGACCGGACTTGGATACCCGGCGGTGCAGCTGGCGCCACAACCGGTAAACCAGTGGTCCGTCCGTCCCGGTCCTCTCGTACTAAGGACGGACCTCCTCAGACTTCATGCGCCCACAAT
>JADIMJ010000046.1 GCA_017694835.1 Candidatus Cryptobacteroides gallistercoris | reverse complement strand
CTGTCCACCAGGGCATGATTGTGGGTCACCATTACGATGGCTGTCCCGTTCTCCCTGTTGATCTTGCGCAGAAGCTGCATTATGCTGTCAGCCGTCTCCGGGTCAAGGTTTCCCGTAGGCTCGTCTGCTATTATCACTTCAGGGCGGTTGAGCAGGGCCCTTGCTATGGCGACCCTCTGCTGCTCCCCTCCGGAGAGCTGGTGCGGCATCCTGTGGGACTTGTTCCTGAGCCCGACTGCATCAAGGACCTCCTCTATCCTCCGGTCCATCTCCCTTTCGTCTTTCCAGCCCGTTGCCTTCAGGACAAAGCGGAGATTCTCCCCGACATTCCTGTCAGTCAGAAGCTGGAAATCCTGGAACACGACCCCGAGCTTTCTCCGGAGGTATGGAATTTCCTTTTCCTTTATTGTCTGCAGGTCATGGCCGCAGACCGTGCCATTTCCTCCGGCGAGCCTGTTTTCTGCGATTATTGTCCTTATGACTGAAGTCTTGCCGGTGCCGACCTTGCCGACAATGTAGATGAAATCACCGCTGCGGACTTTCATGGACAGCCCGTAGATGACTATATTGTCGCCTCCGGCAATGTCAGCCTTGTCAAATGATATGATTGTTTCTTTTCCTTCCATGGCAGAAATGCATATATTCCGCGAAAATAATTAAAATAGCCCTAATACGGATGAAATTTGGCAGAATAGTCGGAAAAATAGTTACTTTTGCCGAAACAATAATATATATCATGAAACTGTTTTTTGCAGCAGTTGTTTGTATGTCAGTCCTTTCTCTGTCCTGTCCCGCAGATGCCGCAGGCGGGGTAAAGGAGCCGCCGGCAAGCCGGCATGACAGGACCGGCCTAAGGGGAGAATTCAGGCAGGCCCTTTTTCTGTACGGGAAAGGAATGTATGAAGAAGCCATGTCGCGCTTCAGCAGGCTGGCTTCTGAATATGACGACCCTGAGGCCCGCGGCTATGCAGTGCTCTGTGCTGTGAGGATGAAGCTTCCTTCATACGGGGAACTGTCCCGCCGGTACCTTGAAAAATATCCTTTCACCCTTGCCGCATCCCGGATAAAGTATGCCGATGCGCTCAATCTGTTCGATGCCGGCGACTATGCCGCCGCATCGGCCGTCCTGGAGTCGCTTGACCCGAAGTCTCTGGAGAGAGGCCAGAGGGATGAATTCCTGTTCAAGAGGGCATACTGCGACTATGAGACCGGGAACACCGGGCGCGCGCTGGAGCGCTTTGCGGAATTGGCTGCAGGCGTGAAACCGGACTATGCCGCGGCTTCAAGTTACATGGCAGGCTATATATGCTATTGCGGCAAAGACTTTACGGAAGCGGCCGGATGGTTCGGTCAGTCTTCGGGAGACAGCCGTTTCTCGGCAATGAGCAGATATTATATTGCCGAATGCCGCTTCATGCTCAAGGATTATGAATATGTGACGGACAACGGCCCCGGACTGCTGGAAACAGTGCCGGAGGATTGTCTCCCGAAGCTGAACAGGATTATTTCGGAGTCATATCTCGTATTGGGGAATGCACCCGAGGCAAGAAAATATTATGACCGGAATCCGGACAAGTCACAGGGCGGGTCCCGTTCTGATTTCTTCTATGCAGGTTCTCTCCTGTATGCGGTCGGAGACTTTGCGGGAGCGATAGACAATTTTTCAATGATGGCCGACAGATGCGATTCCATAGGCCAGGCCGCAAATTACAAGCTGGGCTACAGCTATATCCGGACAAAGAACAAAGTGTCCGCCCTCAATGCGTTCAAGGCAGCCTCGGAAGCCGTGTTTGACCCGGCGATATCGGAAGATGCATATTTCAATTATGCCAAGCTTTCATTCGACCTGAACAATGACAGGTCCGTGTTCCGCAGATATCTTGAAAAATACCCCGATGCAGGCAAGTCTGAAAAAATCTACAGCTACATGGCCGTGGCCGCATTGCAGGAGCATGATTATGCGGGAGCCGTGGAAGCTTATGACAATATAGATGAACTCGACCCTGTCATGAAAAGCAACTATATGAAAGCCAATTATCTCAGGGCGACGGAACTTGCTGCGTCCGGAGCCTGGAGGGATGCCGTGCCGTATCTGAAGGCTGCCGTATACTATTCTGACAGGCGCACTGTCTTCAACCAGATGTCAAACTACTGGCTGGCCGAAGCATACTACAGGGGGGACAGGTTCGATGATGCCCTGGCCATCTACACCAGACTGTATAATATCTCGGCCCTCTACGGCATGGATGAAGCCTGGCTGATACCGTACGGGACAGCCTACTGCCATTTCAAGAAAGAAAACTATTCTTCGGCGGCCGAATGGTTCGGAAAGTATCTTCAGGGAGACAGGCTTACATGGCGCAAGGATGCCATGCTGCGTTATGCGGACTGTCTCTTCATGCAGAAGAAATATGCCGAGGCGGCGTCTTCGTACGATGAAGTCAGGAAAGAATACCATGATGTCAATGACATATACCCATATTATCAGGCGGCAGTCGCCTACGGTCTTTCAGGCAACGAAGACAGGAAGATAAGCCTGCTCGCCAATGTCATGGACGCCGACGCTGCATCCCCTTTTTATCCGGAGGCTCTCTTTGAACTCGGGCGTTCATATCTTGTCGGCGGCGAAGATGACCTGGCCGCTGAAACATACGGGAAGCTCGTATCTTCGTCAAGGGACAGCACTTTCATCGCAAAGGCACTGATAGAGCTGGGCATGATTTCACGCAACCGTTCGGACAATGCGGCCGCCCTTCGCCATTATAAGCGGGTAGTGGAGGAATTTCCCGTGTCAGGCTATGCGGATGACGCACTGCTTGCCATAGAGTCGGTATATCAGTCAGAGAACAATCCGCAGGCATATCTTGACTATATAGCAGAAATAGGCCGTTCTTCCCTCAAGACTGAAGACGAGAGGGAGCTGATGATTTTCAATGCCGCAGAACAGATCTATCTGTCTGAAAACTATCCTAAGGCCATCTTGTCCCTCCAGTCATATGTCTCGGCATATCCCCATGGGTCAAAGATTCCCCAGGCGTATTATTATCTGGCGGAATGCTACAGGAATACCGGAAAGCCTGACAGTGCGTGCGACTATTATGCGAAGGTCCTTGACACTGAATCCGGTTCATATCACGAACTCGCCTGTCTGAACTATGCCGGGCTTTCATATTCCATGCAGAGATATGAACAGGCCTTTGCCGCATACGGCACCTTGTCGGAAATAGCCTCCCTGGACAACAACAGGTATCAGGCGAAGCTCGGCATGATGCGTTCTTCATACAGGGCGAAAATGTTCGGGGAAGCGGTCGGGTGCGCCGAAGATGTGCTGGCCGACAGCCGTGCGGATGCCGACGAGAGGCGCGAGGCCGAATTCATAAAGGCCAAGTCCTGCCTTGCAGGGAGCAGACGGGAAGAAGCCTATGCCATCTTTTCTTCCCTTGCATCGGATCCGGATACTCCTGAAGGCGCCGAATCCGCTTACCTTCTGATACTGGACAGCTATGACCGCGGAGACTTCGCGCAGGTGGAGACCAGGGTTTATTCGTTCTCGGATTTGTCCGGAGGCCAGGCCTACTGGCTTGCAAAGGCTTTCCTTGTCCTTGGTGATTCATTCGTGGACAGGGGGGACTACAGCCAGGCCATGGCTACCTTTGAAAGCATAAGGGACGGCTACTCTGCGCCTGAGGGAGGCGATGACATCGCGGACAATGTGTCGTTGCGGATAAGGAAACTGGAGGAAATAATGCAGCGGGAGGCTGCCGAAAAGTAATGAAAATGTACCCGAAAACCATATGCCGCATGGTGTCAGTCCTGTTTTGTGCGGCTTTCCCTTTGTCCCGGCAGGCTGCCGTTGCCCAGGACATAGACCCTACCGTCGAAGTGACGAGACAATACGAAGGCAGGCTTGCCGAAGTCCACAAGCCTGTGCAGCAGATGCCTGTGCCTGACAGCCTCCAGCACTTTGACCTGGAGTTTGAATATAACATATATGATTCTCCGTACGGAGGGACTTACTCCTTTGACCCCCTTGTCCTCGACATGACTCCGGGGGCGGCTGATTCCGGCCGCAGGAAATTTTTCCTGAAGGCAGGCGCCGGTGCTCCTCTGCAGCCTGTGCTGGATGCCGTGTGGTCCCCGGGACTTGACGGCAATTTCAGGATGAGCCTATATGGGACCCACAGGTCATATTTCGGGCCTTACAGAGGGATTGACATTTTGTCCGGCTCAGGCCCGAAGACGAGATATTCCGGCCATGAGATGGTGTCATCCGCCGGGGCAGACGGCATCCTGAAATGGGACGGCGGAGCACTGTCGTTTGACATAGGATATTATGGCCTTGGAGCCAGGGATACGGTGCTGGCAAGGAATTTCGATGCACTGGATGTCAGGGCCGGAGTAAGGTCGGACAATTCCGAAGGCAGAAAATTCCATTATTCGGCCTCGCTGCACTATCGCTTCGGAGAAGACAAGGCGGACTTCAGAGGGGGACAGGCTGAACGGGGCTGGCTGCGGGAACACCTGTTCAACTTCAGCGCAGCCATGGGGCCGTCCCTGACCAGGCATTCGAGGGCGCTGCTCGGCGTTGATTTCAATATGGCGGACTACGGGCCGGGATTCAATTCCTACGCGGGCGACATCTCCGTCACGCCGCGGTATATCCTGGAAAAAGGCAGGTGGGACCTTGACCTCGGCGTCAGGCTGGCTTTCCATTTTTACAACGGTGCCTCGGCGGACATCAGTCTTTTTGACATGGCTCCGACCCAACTGGTCTACCCGGACATAAGCATAAGCTTTGAGGCTGTCAGAAACTGTCTTGACCTGTATTTCAAGGCCGGCGGAGGAGACGAGGTCATGCCGTTGTCCGGCATCCTCGGGAGGAACAGCCGCTTTGATGAATTCAGGATGCTTCAGCCGGCGCTCGGCAACATCGTAAGCCGTGTGTCCGCCGACATCGGCCTCAGGGGAAGCATAGCCTCGAGGTTCGGCTATGACCTGCGCGCGGGATATTCCGGTTATGCCAACGCCTTTTACGACGGGATTGCCCTGACGGAGTCCGGCTCGCCTGCATATGTCCCGGTTTTCGGCCCGTCCCGGCTTTTCCGGCTGGAGCTTGACTGTGAATGGGAGTCGCAGGACTTCTCCGTAGACGGTTCCGTCTCATGGAAAGAGTCCGATGCGTCCCGGCGCAATGCCGGTGCATTCGGCCCTGCGGCTCTTTCCGGCAGCCTCAATATGGTGTACAATTGGAACAGGAGGATATTTGTGGGCATTGACTGCGGGTTCTCGACAGCACGGCGGGGTACGGTCCTGCATGCCGGCGGCACAGGTCCGCTGAATGTCCGGATACCCGGATATGCCGACCTGGGCCTTTCCGCCGAATTCAAATTCACAAGGCAGCTTTCATTCTGGGTACACGGGGGAAATCTGCTTGACATGACAATCCAGGAAGTGCCTCTCCATGCTGCTCCCGGAATCAATTTTACGGCCGGAATTTGCTTGAATTTGTAATAAAATTGCTAAATTTGTCCGTTTGATATTTTAGAGGAGAAAATGAACGAAAACGAAGTGAAAAAGAATGCGGAGTCCCAGTATTCCGCGGACAGTATCCAGGTGCTCGAGGGGCTTGAGGCGGTCAGGAAAAGGCCTTCAATGTATATAGGAGACATAGGGGAGAGGGGACTGCACCATCTTGTATATGAGGTTGTGGACAACAGCATCGACGAGGCCCTTGCCGGTTTCTGCACCCATATCGAAGTGACAATCAACAAGGACAATTCAATAACGGTTTCGGACAACGGACGAGGAATACCTACCGGGATGCATGAGAAGGAACACCGCTCGGCCCTCGAGGTCGTCATGACGGTACTTCATGCCGGAGGAAAGTTCAGCAAGGACAGCTACAAGGTTTCCGGCGGACTCCACGGGGTCGGAGTTTCGTGCGTCAATGCGCTTTCCGACCATCTCGTCGCCGAAGTGCACAGGGAAGGCAAGATTTTCGTCCAGGAATATTCCAAGGGCAAGCCGATTACGGAAGTGGAGGTGAAGGGCGAGGCTTCCGACACCGGCACGACCGTCACCTTCCATCCTGACGCCGAAATCTTCACGGTCACGACAGTATACAAATACAATATTCTCGCGGACCGTCTTCGGGAGCTCGCATTCCTGAACAAGGGAGTGTCGCTTTCCCTTACCGACAAGAGGGAGACGGTTGAAGTTGCCGATGCGGAAGGAAATGTCACACAGGAGTACAGGCGTGAGGTATTCTATTCCCGGGAGGGGCTCAAGGAATTCGTCCAGTATCTTGATGCGGATTCCACTGTCGAGAAACTCATCCCGGAGCCGATATGTCTGGAGACGGACAAGGTGATTCCTATTGAGATTGCCCTCCAGTACAATACAGGCTACAGGGAGAAGATACAGTCCTATGTCAACAACATCAATACGATAGAGGGCGGAACACATCTGCAGGGCTTCAAGATGGGCCTTTCCAGGACACTGAAGAATTATGCGGAGGCCAACGGGCTGTTCAACAAGATCAAGGCGGACCAGCTCGCTCCGGAAGACTACAGGGAGGGGCTTACCGCCGTCATTTCCGTCAAGGTCGCCGAACCTCAGTTCGAGGGACAGACCAAGACGAAGCTGGGCAACCAGGAAGTCGTTTCCGCCGTTTCCCAGGCTACTGCAAATGCCCTTGAGACATATCTTGAGGAGAATCCGCGCGAGGCCAAGTCCATAATAGAAAAGGTGATTCTTGCCGCGACCGCCAGACAGGCCGCGCGCAAGGCCCGCGAGATGGTACAGCGCAAGACCGTGATGTCGGGCGCAGGCATGCCGGGCAAGCTGGCCGACTGCTCCGAGAGGGATCCGGAAAAGTGCGAGATTTTCCTTGTCGAGGGAGATTCCGCAGGCGGCACGGCCAAGCAGGGCCGCGACAGGATGACGCAGGCCATCCTTCCCCTCAGGGGAAAAATCCTGAATGTGGAGAAGGCCATGGACCACAGGGTATTCGAAAGCGAGGAAATCAGGAACATATATACGGCGCTCGGCGTTACCGTCGGCACCGAGGAAGACAGCAAGGCCCTGAACCTGTCCAAGCTGCGCTACCATAAGGTCATCATCATGACGGATGCGGATGTCGACGGAAGTCACATAGCCACCCTCATTCTGACATTCTTCTTCCGCTATATGTTCGACCTGATAAGCAACGGCTATGTCTATCTTGCCACGCCTCCTCTCTATCTTGTGAAGAAAGGCGGCGAGGAAATCTATTGCTGGACAGACGAGCAGCGAAAGGCCGCGACGGAGAAGCTCGGCAAGGGCGGCGACAAGGGCGTGACCGTGCAGAGGTACAAAGGTCTCGGAGAGATGAGTGACGAGCAGCTGTGGGATACCACAATGGACCCGTCCAAGAGGCTTCTCCGCCAGATAACGATAGAGAATGCTGCGGAGGCGGAGCGCACCTTTTCCATGCTTATGGGGGACGATGTGCCGCCGAGAAGGGCTTTCATCGAGGAAAATGCCCACTATGCCAACATCGATGCATAGAAGCCGGGAGAAATCATTTTGACCATACCATTATTAACGTATACTAAAATTCAACTGTTATGGATATTTTTGACAGAATAGCAAAGGATTCAGGCGGCCCGCTCGGCCAGTACAGACAGAAGGCGTTCGGATATTACATGTATCCGAAGCTCGAGGGTGAACTCGGTCCTCACATGATATTCAACGGCAAACCTGTGCTCTGCTGGAGCCTTAACAATTATCTCGGACTTGCCAATCATCCGGAGGTGAGAAAGACGGATGCGGAGGCTGCCGCCAGATGGGGGCTTGCCTACCCGATGGGAAGCCGCATGATGTCCGGCCACACTTCCCTGCACGAGAAATTCGAGAGGGAACTCGCCGACTTCGAGAAGAAGGAGGATGCATTCCTCTTCAATTTCGGATATCAGGGAATCGTATCCACAATCGATGCCCTTATGGACAGGCATGATGTCATTGTATATGATTCCGAGGCTCATGCATGTCTCATAGACGGGGCCAGGCTCCATATGGGAAAGAGGATGACTTACCGCCACAATGACATCGAAAGCTGCGAGGCTACCCTCAAGAGAGCCACAAAACTCTGCGAGGAGACGGGCGGCGGCATTCTTCTCATAACTGAAGGCGTGTACGGCATGACCGGCGCTCTCGGTATCCTTGACCAGATAGTTGCGCTCAAGAAGAAATACAATTTCAGAATCCTCATCGACGATGCCCACGGCTTCGGCGTGATGGGGCCTCACGGACGCGGGACTTCCGAGCATTTCGGCGTAATGGACGAAGTCGACCTCTATATCGGGGCATATGCCAAGTCCATGGCTTCAATCGGAGGATTTGTTGCCGGGCCGAAGGTAATCATAGACTATCTCCGCTACAATCTCCGCTCACAGATCTATGCCAAGTCACTTCCTATGGCATTTGTGGAAGGCGGACTCAAGAGACTTGAAATCATCCGCAGCGCAGAGGGGGATGAGCTCCGCAAGAAGCTCTTCACCGTCACGAGGGCACTCCAGAAAGGGTTCCGTGACATGGGCCTGGAGATAGGGCCGGCCGAGGCCTGCGTTACTCCGGTGGCTGTCAAGGGTGGAGTCGTGGAAGCCACGAACATTGCCAAGGACCTCCGCGAGAACTACGGCATATTCTGCTCCATAGTCGTATATCCTGTGATACCTAAGGGCATGATCATTTTCCGCATCATACCGACGGCGGCACACTCGATGGAAGACGTGGAGTACACGCTCAAGACTTTCTCCGAGGTTGTGGCTAAGCTCAAGAGAGGAGAGTATGAAGGGGATGAGATCCCTGATATGGCAATCCACGACTGATTTCATGAAATGAAAGGTACTTATTTCAAAGACAAAGTGATAATCATAACAGGAGCCAGCTCAGGAATTGGGTTGGCTTCTGCCAAATTATTTGCATCCTTCGGGGCAAGGCTGTCCCTGGCCGCAAGGTCCATAGACAAGCTGCATGCCCTTGCATCAGAGATGGAGGGCGGAGAGGACCGGATCCTGTGCGTAAAGACGGACGTCTCTGTCGAGGAAGACTGCAGGAATCTTGTGGAGAAGACGGTTGAGAAATTCGGGAGGATAGACATTCTTGTCAACAACGCCGGAATTTCAATGAGAGCCATGTTCAGGGACCTGGACCTGTCCGTGATAAAGTCTCTCATGGACGTGAATTTCTGGGGGACAGTCTACTGCACCAAATTTGCCTTGCCTTATCTTCTTGAGTCCAGGGGGTCTGTCGCAGGCGTCATTTCAATAGCCGGCTATGCCGGACTTCCTGGCCGGACAGGCTATTCTTCTTCCAAATATGCAATCCGGGGTTTCCTGGACACACTACGTATAGAGCATCTCTATGACGGTCTGCATGTGATGGTGTTTGCCCCGGGCTTCACCGCCTCGAATGTGCGGAATGCCGCCCTTACGGCCGACGGAAGCCGCCAGGGCGAGACTCCGAGGGACGAGGGGAAGATGATGACGGCTGAAGAATGCGCCTTGCATCTTGCCAGGGGACTGAAGAAGAGGAAGCCGGAGATGATACTTACGCCTGTCGGCAAACTTACTGTCTTAATGCACAATATATTGCCGAGATTGACAGATAGGCTGGAATTCAGCTATATGGCCAAGGAGCCGGGCAGCCCGTTCCATAAATGAGCTACTGATGGACAGCAGTTCGACATTATCCTATCCCGCTGCAGGCGGATGCCTCAGCCTCTATGCCGGCAAATCCTCCTGCGGGGCTGTGCCGCGGTTTGTCGTGTCCCTGACAATGCATGTGGACCCTCAGGTGCTCGAAGATGCCGCCAACGAAGTGATATTCCTCTTTCCCCATCTGAGGGTGCGTCTCGTGAAAGATGCCGGGGCCTATGCATTTGCGCCCGAAGAGTCGCGGATACATGTCCGTGACGGACTTGGGGGCGGGGATGTCCTGGGAAGCGGTCCGGATCCCTACCTCTTCCGCATCTCCTGTTCATTCAAGACAGTATGCTTTGACATTCATTCATCCCTGCTTGACGAAAGGGGAATGCTGGCATTTGTCAAGTCGGTTATCTTCAGATATATTCAGCTTTCCGGATATGAAATAGACAACGACGGCAGTGTCCGCTGCCTGAAGGGGGAGCTGCCGCGTGAGTCCGCCGATGATCCTTTTGATGCCATGGAGGATATCCCGGCATCAAGGCCTGCCTGGTATATGGATGCAAAGGCCTTCAATATACCTCTGCCTGAAAGTGACGCCGCCGGCTGTCATGTCGTGCAGATGCAGATACCTCTCTCCAGGCTGAGGTCCCATGCCAGGGAGTACGCTGACGTACCGGAGACATTCATCTCCCCGATAGTCTCACATGCCCTTCTGCAGGAATACGGGGCCCCGATGGCTGCGGGAGAATATGTGGTGGCGGCTGTATCCGTGAATCTCAGGAGATTCTTCCCGACATTGTCCCTGAAGCCGTTCAGCATAAATCTGTCCCTTGCCTACAACAGAAAATTCGGAGACTACCCATTCAATACGATTCTCATGTCGCAGAAGAAGTTCATAGAGGCGCAGCTCAAGCCTGATGCCCTGGCTTACAATGCGCTCAGGACGGTTGCCGATTATGAAAAGATATCGGAAGGGAAGAGTCAGGACGAGAGGATGCGCCTCGCCGCGGATGCTGCGGCAAGACAGGCGAAGTCCTCGACCTATATGCTGCACAATGCCGGGACAGTGGGCATGCCGTCCAGCATGATGAGGTATGTGACGGAATTTTATCCCATTTATGTCCCGTCGGTCCATCCTTTTGTGCTTTCTTCCGTCATATTCGGCAATGTCCTTGTGCTGACGGCAGCAGTGAAGGAGGGGTGCCGCAGTGCGGGACTGTGCCGGAGAATAGTCTCCCTGATGAATGAAAATGATATATGCGCATTCATTTCGGACGAATTTGACTTCGTCCCGATGAAGTACAAACCATTATAATACGAAAAGACATGGATAACGGCAAATTTATGCGCGCTGCGAGGATTTATGTCCCTCTTGCCCTGCTTTTCCTGGTGCTTCTGATTTTCATGCCGAGAAGCGGGAAGTTCAATTATGACTACAAGAAAGGGTCGCCATGGATGTACGAGACCCTTGTCTCCGAGTTTGATTTTCCGACTCTGAAGACTCAGGAACAGCTTCAGAAAGAAAGGGAGGAGGCTGTGGCTTCCGTGACTCCATATTATAAATATTCAGAGAATATAGCAAGCGAGCGCAAGGATGCCGCCTCCCGTGTGCAGCTCGGGGTATATGACTATCTGAAACCTTCAATAGAATCTTTCGTGGACAGCGTATATTCCAGGGGAGTGATAGCCGAACGCCCGGAATTCAGCGAGGATGTCCCTGAAAGCGAGAGGGTGATTTTCGTCCAGAAAAACAGACGTGCTGCGGCTGTCCCCCCGTCGGAAATCTACACTACATCACAGGCAAGGAACTTTTTCTTTGACGGCATCAGGAAAATGGTTCCGGGATGCAATGCGGATTCACTCTGCGCCGCGTCGGGCCTGCTTGACCTCATAGTGCCGAACCTCATCTTTGACCAGCAGACGACGGACCTCGTGCATGAGGAGTCGGTCAACTATGTGTCCCCGACTTCCGGATATGTCCCGGCCGGCCAGCTCATCGTGTCCAAGGGAGAGACCGTAACGACAGAAATAGAGCAGCTTCTGGACTCATATAAGGCCGAATATGAAAGCAGTGTCGGATACAACGGCCCTATGGCCCTTCTGTGGATAGGCAATGTGCTGCTTTCCCTTGCCATTGTGACTCTGGTATTCTTCACAATATATTATTCCAGGGCAGGGATTTTCCGGGAATTCAACAAATATGCATACATCCTTGCCGTTGTCTGCCTTTCTTCTCTCGTCACATTCGCAGTGACAAAGACGGACCCGCGGCTTCTGTATCTTGTCCCGTACACATTGTTCGCCCTGTATCTGACGGCATTTTTCAGGAACAAGGTGGTATATCCTGTGTATGTGGTGTCCCTGATTCCACTGCTGGTCTTTTCCCATAACGGGATAGAACTCTTTGTCATGTATCTTGTGGCAGGGGCGGTGGCAATATATGCCTTCACATATTTCAACAAGGGATGGCAGCAGTTCATAATGGCATTCTTTGTCTTCCTGTCCCTTTTGGTGACTTATCTGGCATTCAAGCTCATAGACGGAGAGATAAGGGGCTTCAGGGATTATCAGGCAATACTTTTCCTCTTTATCGGTTCGATGCTGTCCGTAGCCGGTTATCCGCTGATATATCTCTTTGAGAAAATTTTCATGCTCGTTTCCAATTCCAGGCTCATCGAGCTGTGCGATACCAACAACAAGCTCCTGAGGGAACTTGCCACAAAGGCCCCGGGCACATTCCAGCACAGCCTTCAGGTAATGAACCTCGCGGATGCGGCGGCCCGCTCCATAGGCGCAAATGTGTCCCTTGTTAGGGCAGGCGCCCTGTACCATGACATCGGAAAGATGAGCAATCCGCAGTGTTTCATAGAGAACGAGACCCCCGGCGTGAAATATCACGAAGGCCTCAGTCCCGAGGAAAGCGCAAGGGACATAACGAGACATGTCACTGACGGCATGTCGCTGGCGGAGAAATACGGGCTTCCTTCGGTAGTGAGGGATTTCATCATAACCCATCACGGGACGACAAGTACCGGTTATTTCTACAACAAGTATCTGAATTCCGGCGGGGACCCTTCGCGTGCCGGCATATTCTTCTACAAGGGCCGCAAGCCGAGCACGAAGGAACAGATTGTCCTTATGC
>JADIMJ010000045.1 GCA_017694835.1 Candidatus Cryptobacteroides gallistercoris | reverse complement strand
GGCCTTCTGGACAAATATTTCGCGGACATTGAAAAGAAACAGCGTTCCGAAGCAGCAGCAATGGGTGCCGCAATGAAAAAGGAAGGGGAGGAATTCCTCGCCGCAAATGCAGGGAAAGAAGGAGTAAGAGTCCTTCCGAGCGGCCTGCAGTATAAAGTCATCACTGAAGGTTCCGGAAAGAAGCCGGGCCCGAAGGACCAGGTAAAATGCCACTACTGCGGCACTTTCCCGGACGGCACCAAGTTCGACAGCTCATACGACAGGGGCGAGCCTGCAGTATTCGGTGTCAACCAGGTGATTGCAGGATGGACAGAAGCCCTTCAGCTCATGTCCGAGGGTTCGAAATGGGAACTCTACATCCCGTACAATCTCGGATACGGCGAGCACGGGGCACCGGGGGCAATTCCTCCATACAGCGCCCTTGTCTTCACCGTCGAACTGATCTCCGTGCTCTGATTCCAGGCAGAAGACACCTGCCTGCCGCAGGACCAATATGCATCAGAGCAGGTGATTTTCCGCAAAATATTTCCATAGTGGGGCAGCCATCAGTGACTGCCTTATTTTGTCTCCTGTCAGCAGCATGCGCACCTGCCCGAGGGACATGAGACAGACACTGAGGTCTTCCGTGCTGTCAAGGTGCTGGCCGGAAAGCTTCTTCACTCCTACAGCCAGGAAGCAATGCGTCAGATTGCTCGTGGTGCTGCAGTTGCCGGATATGACCATGAGTTCCTTCCATTCTCCCCCGCCGTATCCGGTCTCTTCCCCGAGTTCCCTTCTGGCCGCCTGTTCAGGAGTTTCTCCCTTTTCCATTACTCCCGCCGGGATTTCGTAGCAAGTCTTTCCCAGCCCCTGGCGGAACTGACGCTCCATCACAAACTCCCCGTCTTCCGTAATTGCGATTACATTCACCCAGTCAGGATATTCCAGCACATAGAATTCCGGGTTGATTCTTCCGTCGGGCAGCCTCACCTTGTCATGCCTTACGGTCAGCCAGGGCCGCCTGAACAGATATTCGCTGCTTAAGGTCTCCCACCTGCCGTCATCGCCGACAGCCTTGTCCATATCCAGTCCCTGATCTCCGGCAGCTGCCGGATTTTCTCTCATTCCATCAGATTCCATATCGTTTCTGCAATTGAATTTATCCCCATGTCACTTCATCATCCGGCACATACCAGACCGCGGTCTTCACTGACTTGTACCCCATGCGCCGGAAGATGTCCGCATACCCGGCAACCTGCCGCATGTATCTCCGGTCAGAAGCAGGTTCCCGGTGTGCGAATTTATAGTCAACTATCATAATGCCGCCGTCCTTCTGCTGAATCACCCTGTCCGGGCGGCTGAGGCTGCCGTCTGTGTCCATGAGGGTCACTTCCCTGAGAACGGAAGCATAATTTCGGCCGGCATCGAACCATCCGTTTTTTGAGGCGGAGGCAATCCTTGCCGAAAGCATCCCGTATGCCCTCTCCCCTTCTTCAGGGCTGAGTTCTCCGGACCTGACGGATTCGTCCACTGCCCTCCTGAGGTCCGACGGGACCTCAACCCTGGACAGAATGCCATGAAGGACGATTCCCCTAAGCCTGTCAGAAGCCCCGGCCCCCACAAGTCCTTCCTTTGAGAAGAAATCCAGCGAATCCGCCCTGAAGTTCAGGCGACCGCTTCCATCCGCATTGAGAGGCCACGACGGGTATGCCGACGGCACGCTGCATACTTTCCCTTCCCCGGCTTCAGCATTTGCAGACTCCACCGCAGTCTTTTCGGTCTCCGCGGGCGTTTCTGCCTCTGCAATCTGTCCGGAAGGATTCCTCTCCCCGCACTCCGTAGAATAAATTATGGTTCCGTCCGCCTCTGAAAAATACAGCCGGGGACAGATGTCCACGGTCCCGTCCCCGATGCTGTCCGGGGCATCCGGGACTTCAAGGCCGGAGCGGCGGGCGGCGAAGCAGTAGAGTATCTGGGAAAAATCCGAGAACGGTCCCGCATTCCCGGCTTCCGCCCCCTCCCTGATGCTCTGGGAAGGCATCTTCGCTATCAGGAACATTCCCTTGACGGCCCTTGTAAGAGCGACATATATTGCATTTATATTGTCTACATACTGCATCTTCAGCTCTCTGCGGTAATCTTCCGCAAAGAGGGTCATGTCGCTTTTCGAAGAAAGGTTGACGTCATAAAGGCCGTCCGATGCGGACTCGAGCGGCGTGCCAGAGAACTCAGGACGGCACCAGCGGCTTCCTGCCTTGAAAAGATTGACCGTCTCCACATACGGGAAAATCACATACTTGAAATCCAGCCCCTTGGACTTGTGAATTGTCATCACCCGCAATGAATCTCCTGATGACGGCGATGATATGGCGGGATCCGCCTCCGCCCACGACTTGAGGAAGTCATGCAGGGAATTCCCGTTGACGGAGACATAGTCCTGAAGAGCATCCATGAATGACTGGATATACAGGACCTCGCTGTCAAACAGCTGCGGGTCAGCCTGCCGGAGCCCACGGAGCAAGGCCTCACACATGTCCGTCAGGGAATGGCTGTTCTCCGGGACTGAAATGTCAAGCGTACCTGCAAGATACCCGTTTACCCTGTCTGAAGGATTGTCGGCGAGGGACAGCAGGGAACACAGTCTTCTGACAGTCACCGAAGACTTCACCTTCAGCGAGTCATCCGTCAGCACAGGAATGTCATTGTCAATCAGATATGTCGCTATCACGGCTCCCGAGACATTATTTCGGACAAGAACCGTGATGTCCCTGAACGGAATGTTTCTTTCCCTGAGCATCCGGACAGTGGCAAGGACCTTTTCCGGCTCCTCTTCCCGCGGACAGAACATAAGGCGGATTTCCCCGTCCTCCGTCCGGTTGTCTGGAAGTCTCTGCATCACATCGGAATAAATTTCAGAAACCTTACGCCCGGACTGCGGCCCGTACTGGCCGTCAAGAATATCTGCGGCGTACGGAAAGAAAGTGTTGTTGAAATTGACGATATTCCTGCTGCTTCTGTAATTGGTGTCCAGATTTTTCTCTTTTGCCCCCGGGAATTCATCCCGGACTTCAGAATCGAGGAGATTCCAGTCAGATCCCCGCCACCGGTATATGCTCTGCTTCACATCCCCGACGAGAAGATTGTCGAACCCCTGGGCCTCGCTGTTCTGCAGCAACGGACGGAAATTGTCCCACTGTATCCTGGAGGTATCCTGGAATTCGTCCAAAAGGAAATTCTCATACTTTATCCCTGTCTTCTCATATATGAACGGGGCATCCGAACCGTCGATTATATCTTTCAGAATAGTATTGGAATCATCTATGCTCAGGACATTCTTTTCTTTCATCAGCGCATTGAATT
>JADIMJ010000044.1 GCA_017694835.1 Candidatus Cryptobacteroides gallistercoris | reverse complement strand
TTATTAAAGAAACTCATGGTAACAAATTCTAATAGCCGGATGGCTTTCCGTTTTTCCAATTTTCTTCAGTCACTTCCCCATTCTGCAAGTAATGGAGACATTTCCCGTCAGGGCCGTCCATGGTCATGCTGCCCATGACATAACTGCCGTCTTTCAAATAATAGATTCCCAAGACATTTCTCTTCGGAATCCCGTTGGTGAAAACGGCACTCATGCATTCCCCGTTGGGGAAGAACACTATCCCGTTCCCGTTCGCCTTTCCGTTTTTCCATTCGCCGGCGTACTTGTATCCCTGCGGGGATATCTCAACTCCCACACCTGACTTGCGGTTGAACCTCCACTCCCCCGCATATTTCCCATATCTGCCGTCAACCCCAAGGCCGATTCCGTTCTTCATGTCAAGCTTCCACTCCCCGGCGTAATAATTGTAATCCGAGTCCCTTTCCACCCCGAATCCTGAGCGGTCATTCTCCCTGCTGAAGCTCCCGCAGTACTCTTTCCCGCCATGCTCGACAAAGGACAGTTCCCCAGCCCTGGCTGAGCCGGGCTGATACCCGTCCTCGTCAAACTCATCCACTTCATCAAGAAGCTCCAGAGCATACAGATAACAATCAATTATATAATTGGCAATGTCATATCGGAAAAAGTTCTCTTCCTGGAATGCCTGCCGGAGGTTATTCAGTTTCAGATTATAGTCCGAGTCATCCAGTTCCCTGATGCCCAACAGTTTCTTGCCGATCTGACAACTGATGGAGCGTGTTATCACGACACTGTACTTATTGACGGATGTCCCGCCATAGTCACTCAGCAGGCCTTTCAGCCTGCTTTCGGTCAAAGTCTCTTCCCCGAAATCCATTGAAATCTGACGGAAAAGTTCATGTAGAGTCCTACAGGAGCAGCCGTTTTTCATTCATCCTTGTCAATTGAGTCATTGTCGTCCTTCAGTTCAAGGGAAGACAGGGCTTCCGGCTCGAATTTCGCCTCATGGATTTTCCGCAAGGCCTCCTCGTCGTGGACCATCATGTTGGCCACCTTTTCCGACAGGATATTCTTCCTGTTCTCATCCCTTTCCTTAAGATAATCCACCCTGGTTCTCTCCCAGTTCTCATGCTCTGCTATCATATACGATTCATTGGCCGGCAGCAGTTCATTATAGTCCGACTCAAGCCTGATCTTCTGTTCCCTGGCTTCTTCCGCCCATTCATTGTAGGCATTCCTGGCAGCAGTCAGATTCTTTTCGGCCTCGGCAGCCTCGGCCTCGCATGAGTGGAGTTCCATGGAGATTGTTTCCATACGGGTCTTCTGCAGGGACAATTTCACCAGCCAGTCTTCCTCTTTTTTCTTTTCAGACTCATACATGGCCCGCAGGGACTGAAGATTTTCTTTGGCAGCCTCGAACTTCTCCTCCAGCTGCCTGACATTGTCATGCTGTCTCTTGTTTTCATTTGACAAGGCATTCAATTCCCTCCGTTTCTTATAGACAGCCGCCCCTCCGGCCAATGCATCCATGTCAATGATGCCGGCCATGGACATGTCGTCCCTGCTTCCCTTTTCACTCAGCCGCGGCAGATAGTCCCTCATCTCCCTCACGGTCTCGTCTTCCTTCAGATCATTGAATATGCTCAGGACCTGGGAATAGAAGTTTTTCAGATTGTCCATTGTGCACCACGAGTCATCCAGTCCGTCCGAACCCATGATGACCGCCACCGGAAACTCTCCTTTCCCATTGAATGCATAGCGGAAAGAATGGAGGGGTTCCTTTTCGCACAGAGAAGTGGTCATGTTCAGAAAACAGTTACAGTCCCACGGCACGGGCTCCCTCCAGTTGAAATTCGCGTCACAGCAAAGCATTTTCCCGTCTCCGATATGGAATGCGAACCAATAGAGCGGAGTCCGGACAAATGCCATGAGAGTAGTCCCGTATGCCTTGACAAGACGGGCCCCGTTGAGCTTGCCCAATTCCCATTCCGAAAAAGGATTATTCCTGGCATCTTCCTCTATTCCGTCAAGCCATTGGAGATATATACCGGCGAAGAGCCTCTGCATGAACTGGTCCTGCTCCCGTATCGGCTCAACGGCGGCATAAAATTCCCTGGCCTGCCTCTGCCTCTGGACGCGGATGTCTTCTTCGTCTTCGCCGAGGTCCGCTGCAGTCCCGCCCTGAGGCTCATGATGCCTGTGGAAGATATCTTCCTCATCCTCAGGGCGCGCAGTCACAGCCCCTTCCTTATCCATGAACAGGTCGGGAGACATGCACGACACTGCATTCCTGATATTGCGCAAGGCTATTTCGGCAGCCAGTCTGGAGCCGCGGTCACTGCGGACATAAGTATCTCCTCCATGTCCGTCGCACACAATAGCCACCTGGACTCTGTTGTCGTCCGAGTGCCAGCTCAATGAATAGTCCTGGCATGGCTTATTGTTCTTCACATGGCTTGCGCCCATGCAAGTCACGTCAAAAGTTATCAATCGACCCATTGTGCTGCTTGATTAGGTTTACCAGTCGCCCCACTCGTCAACGCCCTTGGTCACATCCGTGCCGCTTTCAATGCCCTGCAGCTCCTGATTGTTCTTAAGTGCATCATTGATTTTTTCCACATTTTCATCCTGCTTGGTCTCAGGGGCGTCCTTTCCGACAGAAGAATGCGAGCTGGCCACCTGCGAAGCGGTGACTGACACGAAACGAATGATTTTCTTCAGCTGCTCCTTGTTGTGGACAGTGAGGACGGCTTCCTTGTTTGAAGTGAATTCAGCCAGGATGCTCTGGTTGGAGTTGTCGTCCGAACCTATGGCAATCGCTACCTTGATGGCCGCCTTGAACCAGTTGTTGTTCCTCAGCTTTTCAAGCCCGCGCTTGTAGTCATCAGTCGGTTCCCCGTCCGAAAAGAGAATGATTGCAGGAGCAAAGGAGCCGGCGGCCTCGTTCATGAATCCATGAGAAGCGGAAAGCTTGTCATTGAGTTCGGTACAAGCTTCTCCGAGACAGGTCAATCCTCCTGCCTCAAGGTCCCTCCATGTGAATTCGTCAACATTGACCGGCTGGGGATACATCCACTCGGTACCGGAAGAAAATTCAAGCACCGCCACCTTGATCTGCGCATCGACATTGGATTCGGATATGTCCTTGATATATGGCAGAACTTCCTGGATGGCAACATTAAGGCTGCTGATTTTCTCGCCTTCCATACTTCCCGATGTATCCACGAGAAAAAACAAGACCATTGTTCTCCTTGGCAAAACATCTACATTTTCATCAAAAACTCCCATGACTTATTTTCTTTTAATTGTTTATGAATCAATTATTATGAATCGTCAACTGATTGTGAGGAATCAACAATTGTCAGATAAGTTCCCCGTTGCCGTCCTTCGTGAGGCGAATCTTCAGCCCGGCCCTAACCGGCATCGCCCCGCCGCTTTCCACGAGTTTCACTTCACCGGACGGAAGAGATGCTGTCCACTGTATGCTGGATTCATTCCTGATACCCCACAGGTCCGGATTCTTTTTGTTGCGGATTACAGTCCCGACGACAGTAGCATAGTCATCAGACAAGGATGCCTGTGACAGATAGATATGCTGCCCCGGGACAAGCGGGATCCGGTAATGCCCGACTTTCAGGCACACTGGCCGGACTATCGTCTTCCCGCATTCAGTGCAGGTAGAATTCCTGTCTGGCTCAATGAATGTCTTCTTGCCGCAGTGCGGGCATACGACATACTGCGACCTGACCTGGGTAAATATTTCCTGCCACTTCCGGTCCATAATCCTCTTCTGCGGAGTCTGGATCGCCTCGCGGCTGAATGTCTCCACAAATGCATTGCGGAGAATCTCAGGGGCATAAGGCCAACGGCGGAGGACATTTGTATGCAGTCCCTTCACCGGGGCGTTGGACCTGTCGTTCGGGTCCATGATGAAGATGCTGCTTTTCCCGTTGAGAATCCTTTCTGCCCTTTCGTTCATGCACGGGCAGGAAATGGCTTTCGCGCCTTCGAACGGGCGGTTCATGAAAAACAGCAGGAAAAGGATTACCGACTGTGAAAAATAGTCCGTATACCGGTTGGGCAATGCCTCTTTCTCAACAATTTCCGGAGCCATGTATCCGCTCTTGCCGGCAATGCCCATGTTGACTCCGTTCGGAGCCACATTGTCATTGTCACAGATAAGCACATCGCCGTTGTGCGGATTGATGAAGAAATTGCCGTCATTCATGTCCTGATAGCTGTATCCCAGGGCATGCAGCTGCTGGAACGCAGTGCATATCTGAAGACAGGCCTCAATCATCGCATCCACACTCACGAACTTGGCCCGGGCAAGCAGATACGAGCCTACTTCCTCATACCCCTTTGGCCTGAGCTTCATCAGATATCCGAAACTGCCGAACTGGCGTTCAGTTATTGCCTCCGGCCACAAGAACGACGGACTCGGGGCCCCCTTGTTGACATTTCTTTCGAGATTGTCATAGAACGCCGAGCCATATTCCATTATATACCACTTCAAGGCATATTCTCCCCCCTTGTAGTCGACAAGATAGACAATGCCCTGGCCTCCGCGGCCCAATTCTTTCTTAATGGTACAAGTCGTGTTGTTGCGAAGACGGACCTGTGTACCGACACTCAATTCTGCCATTGTTATTATGTTTTAATGTTATACCGACTGCATCCGGATCCATGCGGATGAAGGCTGTCATATGGCTCCGCCGCTCAGTTCGAAGTTGTCGGATTCATAAACTCCTCCTTCATTGCCGCATACCGGGCACTTTACTGTTTTCTGTCCGGGACGCATGCACACGAAACTGCTGCATTTTCCGCACTGGAACCAGCTTGTCGCCCCGCAATGCGGACAACCGGGATAACCGGCCCCGTTGTAAATGTTTCCTCTCACTTTATTCCGATAGAAGCCCTCCTTCTTCGCCGAACTTTCGCTGATCTTGAAAGCCCAGTTGAATTCAAATTCTTTCTCTACTCTGCGGACGGTGATTCCGAAAGGCAATCGGGTCTGCTGACATGTGGCCATTACCACCATATCATCTCTTTTGGGATGTTTCATGCTTAGCGGGTTTATACTATTGGACGAAAAACAGGAAGCGGCTATTGACGATGGCTTTCAAATTATTAATTGCGGTTAACACATGTACAAAATCACAAATATGTACAACGTCACAAAGTTAAATAAATAATCATAAATAAAAAATCCCATGATTTTGTTATATTTGTTTCCTGAATGATTATTTTGACATTTTATTGATACTTAACGACAGAACTACATGCGAATAATCGGAAACTTGCTGTGGCTGGTCTTCGGAGGTCTTGAGGCAGCCGTCGGATATTTTACGGGGAGCCTGGCTCTGGCCGTGACAATCATCGGAATACCCTTTGCACTGCAGACCCTGAAGATCGGAATCCTCTGCCTGTGGCCATTCGGGGCGGAAGTCTGTGACAAAGAAAATTCGTCAGGATGCATCAACATTCTCATGAATATCATCTGGATAATCTTCGGAGGGCTCTGGGCTTTCCTGATGCATGTCTTCTTCGGCATTCTGCTGGGAATAACAATCATCGGCATCCCGTTCGCGAAACAACACTTCAAGATGGCCGGGCTGTCGCTGATGCCGTTCGGAAAAGATGTGAATCTGAACATATAGCGCAATGGAGATACAGGACTTCATAAGCACATAGTGCTCCCGGATGAGATTCCGCATTACAAAAGAGACTCCGCATTATAAAAAGTGATTCCTCATTATAAGAAGATAAATATGCAGGCCTACACATATATCGGGAAAGGTCATTTCGCACTGCTGGAGAAAGAAAAGCCGGGACTGGAAAATCCGGATGACGCCATTGTGAAGGTGACACTCGCCAGCATCTGCACCAGTGACCTGCACATCAAGCACGGGAGCGTGCCTCGGGCCGTCCCCGGCATAACCGTCGGACATGAGATGGTCGGAACAGTGGAGCAGACCGGAAGAAATGTGAAGAAAGTCAAGCCCGGAGACAGAGTTGCCGTCAATGTCGAGACATTCTGCGGGGAATGCTTCTTCTGCAGGAACGGATATGTCAACAACTGCACCGACCCGAACGGAGGATGGGCCCTCGGATGCAGGATAGACGGCGGACAGGCCGAGTATGTGAGAGTCCCGCATGCCGACCGGGGACTGAGCGTCATTCCTGATTCCGTAAGCGACGAGCAGGCGATTTTTGTCGGAGACATTCTTGCCACAGGCTATTGGGCCGCCAAAATATCTGAGATAGACGAAGATGACACAGTTCTCATCATCGGAGCCGGACCGACCGGAGTATGCGCCCTGCTCTGCACGGTGCTTAAAAAGCCAGAACGGATTATAGTCTGCGAAAAGGACAGCTACAGGGCCGATTTCATAAGAAAGCACTATCCGGATGTACTGGTGACTGCCCCTGAAGAATGCAGGGAGTTTGTCCTGAGTCACAGCTCCCATGGAGGGGCAGACCGGGTGATTGAGGCTGCCGGAAGCGATGAAACATTCAGAATGGCATGGGAATGCGCCAGACCCAATGCCATTGTCACCATTGTTGCAATGTATGATGCCCCCCAGGTTCTCCCCCTGCCTGAAATGTACGGCAAAAACCTCACCTTCAAGACCGGCGGGGTCGACGGCTGCGACTGCGACACCATACTGCATCTCATAGCCGACGGCAAAATCGACACTACACCGCTCATAACCCACAGGTTCCCATTCAAAGACATCGGGCAGGCCTACCGGATATTCGAGAACAGACTGGACGGCGTCATCAAGACGGTGGTCAGGATTCCATAGAACATAAAAAGTTGTCAGGATTCCATAAAAGATTTGAGACTTTGCCATCCAGTCATAGTTGTCGGTTTTCTGCCAATAAACGTTTTTTCTATTTCAAGAGCTCATCAATCTGTTTAAGAAGGCCGTCAATCTTTGCGGTCTGTTTCCGGTCATAGATTGCACCGCAGACAATGCCTCCGAGAAGACCGAGCCCGCACCCGCCGAGGAATCCGGTGACCATATCATTATCAAGGCCGGCATTGACAGTCTCAATCACCACCCAGGTGAACCATACTGCAAGGAACGGGAATGCGATTTTCTTCCACACTATTCCGCGTTTTTTCATTTTGGCGATTTCTTTTCCCGCTTTAACCAGATTCTCGTTCATCATGTCCCGGGGATGCAGTTTCCGTGTAGACCAGACGGATAAGACGACTGCTGCGATGAGAAATATGTCTGTCGTGACAGACAGGGCAAGGGAAAGTCCGATATAACTGCTGAGGGCCCAGTGGCAGAAAACAGTGCCGGCTATGCCGATTGCAGCCAGAATTGCCGTCTGAAGCTTGATGTTCTTCACCTTGTCCTGCATGGTGCGGCGCACATGCTCCTCGTTGATTATAATCTGATGGTCAAGCTTTTCGCGCAGGGATATGATTTCCTGCCTCATCTGCTCAAGTTCATTGTTGTTTTCCATTTTCTTTGCGATTTTAGTCGTTGGACATTGATTTCAACTGTTCTTTGATTCTCAGAAGACGGACGGAAACATTCTTTGTGCTGATGCCGACAATCTGTCCAATCTCTTCATAAGAAAGGTTCTCAAGCCAAAGGAGTACTATGGCCCTGTCGAACGGCTGCAGACGGCTGATGCGGGAATGCAGGAGATTCACCTGGCGGTTGTCCGCATCATTCTCATCGAAGAGGTCTATGTCCATAGTCAGAGGAATGGTCTTCAGGCTTTTCTTTCTGGTCGACGAGATACATGTGTTGAGACTCACCCTGTAGACCCAGGTCCTGATATCGCTCCGTCCCTCGAATTTATGGAAACCTTTCCAAAGGTTCACAAGGACTTCCTGGACCAGGTCATCTGCCTCTGTCCTGTTGTCGGCGAACATATAGCAGATAATGTATATCGTGCTCTTCTGCTCGCGGACCATTTGCGCAAATTTCTTTTCTGTTTCCATCGCTTTTCTGAATTCATTTGCCCTTTTAGACGCAAAATTTTCTGAAAAACTACAATCTGATATAATTTTTTTATATGGCACCTTCGGCCCGGGCGTAAACGGCACCGGCTATGCCGGCAATGATTTCCTCGCAGCGCTCCGGAGAACAGGCGGCATCAAACACAAAGACTGCAAGGGAAAAATGGCTTCCGTCAGGCAGGACAACGATGCCGATGTCATTTATGGCAGTCTGCCGCCCGTCAGGAGTCCTGTCGCCCGTGCCGGTCTTGTGGATTATTTCAGATGTCTTGCCGGAGATACGGGCAGGTATCCGGGACATTCCGGTCCTGCATCCAGACATGACGGTCCATATTGAGTCATAATAACCGGCAATATGGAATTTCTCCAGTAGAAGGACAGCGGAGAGAGGCGTAGTCCAGTTGCGGAGACAGGCTGATGGGGCCGCATGCATGTCGGCTTCGGTACACTCTATGCGAAAATCCCCCGATGACAGGAAGCGCACCACTCCGTCAGTGTATTCCGGTCCCCCTGTAAGGCTGAAAAGTATGTCGCATGCATTGTTGTCACTGAAGGCAAGCGTGTAAGTCAAGAGTTCTCTCCATGAAAAGCTGCCGCCGAGAGGATGTTCATCCCGCATCGGGCTCCATGTATCCTCCGCAAGCATGTCCGGCGTCACCTTGACTTCCGCATCCAATGAGAGACCGTTCTCCCGAAGCCATCCGCATACGGCAAGGGCCTGATGGAACTTCATCACGCTCATCATCGGAAAGGCATCGTCAAGTCCGGAGACCGCCTTCATGGAAGCGTGCAAATCCCCGGTATATCCGCTGCTGTCGACAAGTACGAGAGTATCCCCGTCGCTGAATACCGCTGCCACCCCGACAACAGCATCCTCGCCTGCTATGACAGAAGCGATGCTGTCCCTCAGAGGTTCCGGCCCGGACTCTTGGCTCCTGACAGACTCAATATACACTGCATTTTCTTCCTGCGGGGCACTGGTTTCTTCATCCGACAGGACATATTTGTAAAATAGTCCGACAATCAGACCGACTGCTGCCGCAGCAGCGAGGTTCAGAACTATCAGGGCAATGGTCTTCCGGTTCATTTTCAGAGAATTTTCATGGCTATCCTGGCGCAGGCCTCGGCATCCGCAAGCGCATGGTGATGATTCATGAGGTCATAGCCGCATGCCGAAGCCACGGTCTGGAGCTGATGGTTCTGCAAAGTGCGGCCGAACACCCGGCGTGATGCGGCACAGGTATCATGGAACACATAGTCAGGATAGTCCATCTGATATACACGGAAGACAGCTTTGAGACAACTCTCGTCAAAAGGGCTGTTATGTGCAACCAGAGGCAAGCCCTCGATTCTCGGGGCAATTTTTTCCCACACATGAGGAAAAACCGGGGCATCATCGGTATCTGCCTGTGACAGGCCGTGCACCCGTTGGCAGAACCATTGGTAATAGTCCGGTTCAGGATGAATCAGACTGTAAAATGTATCTGCTATCTCACCTCCCCTTACGACCACCAGTCCCACGGAGCACACACTGCATCTCTGCTCATTGGCAGTCTCAAAGTCAATAGCTGCAAAATCAGTCATTCTCTTGAAATTTACTCTGTCCTTGCACGGACTTGTCTGTCTTTAAGTCTTAACGGATGCAAATATAAGCCTTTTCTATGCCACGGAGTGACACAAGGGTGATTTTTATTATGCTTATCGCAAAATATCGCAGATGTCATCATTTTTCAGGTTTCAGGGGCATGAGGGTAAATCCCTCCCGCCAATACCCTCATGTCCCTGAAGAAAGATGGAGCAAAAAATGCTTGCCGACGGCCGCTGGTATGGACCTCCGGGCGCAACTTATTTATTTTTATTGTATCTTTGAAATGTTTCGGATTAAGAAGTTGTTTTAAAACAACTTCAAAAAATGTCAGGACATTATGGACAGACATAATATACGGAAAGACACCATAGTCTCGCGGGCCGACGGCCTTGCGGTCAGCATTCTGACATGCCGCCCCGCCACAGAAGGGCCAAAGGCAGTGGTCCAGCTTGTCCACGGGATGTGCGAACACAAGGAAAGGTATGTGCCGTTCATGGAATTTCTTGCAGACAACGGTATCGCAAGCATCATACACGACCACAGGGGACACGGGGAATCAGTAAAATCCGCCCGAGACCTCGGGTATTTCTACGAAGGCGGATATCTGGCAATGATCGATGACATCAAAACCGTCACGGACAAGGCAAAGGAAGAATTCCCGGGGCTTCCGGTCGTGCTGTTCGGGCACAGCATGGGATCGATGGCAGTGCGTTCCTACTCCAAAAGATACGACGGCAGCATCTGCGGACTCATAGTATGCGGCTGCCCTTCGAGGAACGGAGGAGCAGGTCTTGCAAAATTCCTTGCCAGGGTCCACACACTCTTTTTCGGCAAGCGGCACAGGCCCGAACTGATTCAACACCTTGCGTTCGGTGCCTTCAACCGAAAGTTCAAAGGAGAATCTTCGCCTCATGCATGGATTTGTTCCGACCCGGAAATAATAAGAAACTACGAAGCCGACCCGCTGTGCAATTTCCAGTTCACGAACGACGGATTCATCAATCTGTTCTCCCTGATGCAGGATGCCTACCGGACAAAGGACTGGCATCCCGAGAATCCTGGAATGCCGGTTCTGTTCATTTCAGGAGAAGAAGACCCGTGTCTCATAAGCCATGAAAAATTCCAGGAAGCGGTCAATGCCATGAAAGAGGCCGGCTACACCGATGTCAGAAGCATATTGTATCCGGGCATGAGACACGAGATTCTGAATGAGACCGGGAAGAAAAGGGTCTGGTCAGACATTCTGGAATTCATCAGCAGCTCCATATAAACTCAATTGTCATAAACCATCAGTCATCAACCATCAATAATTACCATCAATAATTATCATCAACTATCCATCATGAAAAGAATCACAAAATCAGCGGCGGCCGTCTTCCTTGCACTGGGCATGATGCTCCCGGGATGCTGCGGGAGGAGCACTGACGGCTCCTGTACGACAGACAAGGCATCAGTATCGGAGACAGTCATTGACAACATCATGACCCGCCGGAGCATACGCAAGTACAAGGCGCAGCCTGTCGGCAGAGACACCATGCAGACAATACTCAGATGCGGCATCAATGCCCCGAACGGGCAGAACAGACAGTCATGGGAAATCCGTGTCGTGGACAATCCCGAATACATCAGCGGCATCACAGAGGAATACCTCAAGGCCTATCCTAAGGCCGGGGAAGACCCTTCATTCGTGAACATGTTCAGGAATGCCCCGACTGTGGTATTCGTGGCAAATGACCCGTCCTACGATTTCTCTCAGGTTGACTGCGGACTTCTCGGAGGGAACATGATGCTCTCCGCCTGGTCGATGGGCATAGGCTCATGCTGCCTCGGAGGTCCTGTCAGATTCATGAACGAGAATCCGGCTGCTGCGGAATATCTTGAGAAGCTCGGATTTTCGGAAGGCTACAGGCTGCTGTACTGCATAGCATTCGGATATCCGGATGAGACTCCTGCGGCCAAACCGAGGGACGAATCCAAGATAAGATTCATCTGACTGCCGGCGACAGTCTGGTTCAGACGAATTTCTTTGCTACATTGACCATTTCTATGGCTGTGGTCATGGCATCGAAGCCCTTGTTGCCGGCCTTGGTGCCCGCCCTTTCAACAGCCTGCTCAATCGAGTCCGTTGTCAGCACCCCGAAAATGACAGGAATGTTGCATTCGAGGCCGACATGGGCAATGCCTTTTGTGGCTTCGGATGCAACCATATCAAAATGAGGGGTGGCTCCTCTTATGACTGCGCCGAGACACACGATTGCATCATATCTGCCGGAAACAGCCATCTTCTTCGCGGCAAAAGGTATTTCAAACGCCCCCGGCACCCAGAGGACATCCAGATTTTCTCCGTCACCCCCGTGGCGGAGGAAAGAATCCTCTGCGCCCGAAAGGAGCTTTGAAGTAATGAATTCATTGAAACGCGCGGCGACTATGCCTATCTTCTGGCCTGCCGCGGAAAGATTGCCTTCTATAACTCTCATTGCTGAATCAATTGTATTGGGATTAAATGATTTTCTGCCAGACTGCCGAATTACTTTCCGTCCGTCTCGCTGAAATGCAGCATATGCCCCATCTTCTTGTATTTGGTATAGAGATATGCGGCATTTTTCTCATTGCATGTCATTTCTATGGGCTCCCGGCCGGAAACCTCTATTCCATAATGGTCAAGTCCATTTATTTTCAACGGATTGTTGGTCATGAGGATGAGTTTCTTCACTCCGAGGTCGGCAAGCATCGCCGCGCCTGTGTCATATTCCCTGAGGTCTGGCTTGAAGCCGAGGGCAATATTTGCCTCGACCGTGTCCATTCCCCTGTCCTGAAGCTCGTATGCCCTGAGCTTGTTGATCAGACCTATTCCCCTGCCTTCCTGCCTGAGATAGAGCAGAACTCCCCTTCCGGCTTTCTCAATCCGCCTCAATGCTTCGGCCAGCTGTTCTCCGCAGTCGCATCTCAGGGACCCCAGAACATCCCCTGTAAGACATTCCGAATGCATTCGGCACAGCACCGGTTCATCTCCGGAGACATCCCCCTTTACCAGGGCTACATGATGCTCGCCTGTCACTCTGTTGACATATCCGAGAATGCGGAAATTCCCGTATTTTGTCGGCAGCGGTGCGTCTGTCACCCGCTCCACCCATTTCTCATGATGCCTGCGGTATGATATCAGGTCCTCGACCGTTATGATTTTCATGCCGTGCTCCCCGGCAAAGGCTATGAGTTCAGAGGTGCGCATCATGTCGCCGTCCGGACGCATGATTTCGCAGCACAGGCCGCATTCCTCCAGACCGGCAATACGCATGAGGTCAACAGTTGCCTCCGTATGGCCGTCGCGTTCAAGCACGCCCCATGGTCTGGCCCTCAGAGGGAACATGTGCCCCGGACGGCGGAAATCTTCCGGCCGTGCCCCCGGCTCCACGGACTTGAGGGCCGTGACTGACCTTTCAAAAGCGGAAATCCCCGTCGTAGTGGACACATGGTCAATGGATTCCGTAAACGCCGTGCAATGATTGTCCGTATTGCGGGCCACCATCTGCGGAAGGCCGAGCCTGCGGGTCATCTCATCGCTCATAGGCATGCATATCAGGCCTTTGCCGTATGTGGCCATGAAATTCACATTCTCCGGCGAGGCAAACCTCGCAGCGCATATCAGGTCGCCCTCATTTTCCCTGTCCGGGGAATCGACGACAACTATGATTTTGCCCTGACGGAGGTCCTCAACCGCCTCTTCAATAGTATTGAATTTTCTATTGTCTTTCATTCCATATATTTTAAAATCAAGTATCTGTAATTTTCAAATCTATTATCTGCATCTTAAAATCCGTTTTCCTTCAGGAAGTCCGCCGTCAGCCCTCTTCCTTGGGAGCCGAGGGAATCCTGATGTCCGTCCCCGGCTACAAGAAGCCGCTCAAGATAGCGGGCAAGCATGTCGGCCTCGACATTTACCGGGCTGCCTGTGCGGAGGAGTCCGAGAGTCGTGGAGCCGAGCGTATGGGGGATGAGCGACACTGTGAAAGCATTATCTCTTGCATCAGCGACGGTGAGGGATACTCCGTCGAGGGTGACCGACCCTTTTATGGCAATGTATTTCATGAGGGCCGCCGGGACGGACACTGTCATCAGCAATGCTATTCCTTCATGCTCCAGGCATTCCACCCGTCCGCATGCATCCACATGACCGGACACGATGTGGCCTCCGAAGCGGCCGCCGCACTGCATCGCCCGTTCCAGATTGACTTTTGACCCGGCACTCAGACTTCCGAGTGAAGTCCGGCGCAGAGACTCCGGCATCACATCTGCCGTAAAATGCCCGTGTCCGGGAGTCACGGTCAGACAGACTCCGTTGACTGCTATGCTGTCCCCCGCCCCAGTGTCTTCAAGGACTTTTGAGGCCGCGATGTCAAGGACGGCTCCCGCCCTGCCTCCCCGCACGGAAAGGACCGTTCCGGTTTCTTCTATGATTCCTGTAAACATTCCAGTCAATTTTGTCAATCAAATCTTTATGTCAGTCTTATAGGCATGTATCAGCAAATCATCCCCACTGTTTGTCACTGAGTCTATGCTGAGCTGCAGGGCATCGGACATCAGGGGGAAGCCGTCACCTCCGACTGGGCCTTTGGCAGTACGGCCGCCGATGATTTTCGGGGCGATGAAGAAATAGAACTCATCTGCAAGCCCGTCCCTGAC